>CAYTUL010000320.1:0-5576 GCA_964441135.1 uncultured Desulfobacteraceae bacterium
CCCGGGTGTTGTGCCGCTGGCAATCATTATCCAGATGAACCAGAAGGACTGCATGGCCTCGTGGAAGGTCCTGGCCGGATTTCCGGGCACCCTGTGACAAGTCTCTGCTATTCTTGACAGTTCCATTTTGCGGGCAGGGTCTTTTTCCGCGTGAGCCATCCTTTCCGCAAGCCCTCCGAACCGATTGGCAACACGCACAATGGCTGCGAGGGATATGATAACGGATTTAAGAAAATCCGCCTTCCTTATTGCATCAGCACTCATATATCGCAGTTTCTGCAGTTCTGTTTCCGCTTCGCTGATTATGCTATCAAGCCCTTCTCTAATGACTTTTTCATAATCCACGACGATAAGCGCCTGACCGAGTCCCAGTCCCCAGCCGACGCCCGCGGCACCCGTTCCTCTTCCCTCATCTTTTCTGCTCCAGGGTGGACAGAGAATTCCCGACCTGATGAAGGGCCACAACCTTTCATCATCATAGAATTGACCCTGCCTCTCATCAAGGGTTCGGCCTTTACCCTTCCAGTAATCATCCATGGAGCGTAATATGGCCTCGTCCTCCCTGGATATTTTTAATCCGCCTTTCCTGAGACTATCCATATCCTCTTCCGGCCAGGTAGGGCCGAGGGAGCCCGCTTCCAGTCCCATTGGTTGACTGGCAACGTTCCCGACGATCAGCTCATCTTCTTCAATAAATAAGGTTTTATTATCCAGGTAATGGGCTGTAGCCTTGGCCCTCCTTATTATGGTGGGTTCACCCGCGGTCTTTTGAAAGGACTCCATGATCAACCGGGCCTTCTCCACACAAATAGGATAGCTATCCCTCTGAAGTCTCTGTTTTAATCTTTTTATTCTTGAGTTCATTTAGCCCCCTATGACGGCTGTCAAACCATATGATTCGAATAACAATTTGATCTCTTCCATTCGGTCATCTTCGGGCGGAGCGACCTTCACTGTCTTTTCCGGTTCTTCAAGACGTTCATATTTGCTCTCGCCCAGTCTATGGTAGGGAAGAAGATGAACCTTTATTTCTTTTCCAAGTTGTCCTGCTATAAATTCGGCTGTCTTTATCAGATTTTCAGATGAATCATTGTATCCCGGGATCACGGGGACCCTGGCCAAAAAGGCAAGACCCCTCTGACTGCAAATCTTCCTGGCGTTATCCAATATAATCTCATTCGGGACCCCCGTGCATTTTTGATGTTTCTCCGGGTTCATGTGCTTGAAATCATAAAGTACAAGATCAACGTGCTCCAGGATCCGGCTTAGAGTCTCCCATTGAGCAAATCCACATGTCTCAATTGCGGTATGTATCCCGGCCTGACGGCACAGTTGGAGGATGCTGATGGAAAATTCCGGTTGGGCAACGGGATCGCCACCCGAAATCGTGACACCGCCGCCTGAATTTTTATAGAATAGGACATCTGCGTTAACGTCCTTGAAGACTTCTCCTGCAATGATGCTTTGTCCCATGAGATTTCGTGCTTCATTGGGACAGATTTCGACACATTTGCCACAACCTTTACATTTCGTCCTGTTGGTCCTGGATTGACCTTCATAAATCCTGATGGCATCCTCAGGGCAGGTTTCGATACACCGGCCGCATCCGGTACATCTTTCCGAATTATAAAAGATAAGGGGTTGAAGACCCTGGGACTCCGGATTCTGGCACCACAGGCACCCTAAGGGGCAGCCCATCAGGAACACCGTTGTCCGGATTCCGGGGCCGTCATGAATGGAATAATGCTGGGTGTTGAAGATCTTCCCCCATGTATCTTCAACAGCCATGATCAAAGTCCCGCGTGCTCGGTCCGCCCGATAATTTCATCCTGCATGGGTTTACCTAATTGTATGAAATGGGCGCTGTAACCCGCCACCCTGACTATTAAATCTTTGTGGTTTTCAGGATGATCCTGTGCATCCTGTAAGGTCTTTTTATTAACCACGTTGAATTGGATATGCTTTCCATCCTGACTGAAATATGTCCGGATCAACAGGGAAAGTTTCATAAGATCTTCCCGTGTTTTCAGTGAAGAGGGGTGGAACTTCATATTTAAGAGAGCGGCCTGATAGACTTTCTGATCGATTTTCATGGCACTGTTAAGAATGGCAGTTGGTCCATGGGTATCCATGCCGCGCATGGCTGAAACGGTTCCGTCCGCAAGGCATTCCCCTTTGTACCTTCCATCCGGGGTGGCACCTGTAATGGCGCCTCCAGGCCATTGGGCGGAAATGGACACTCCAGTGGGTTTGTGTCTTCCTCCAAGGCAGGTCTCAAATTGGACCGTTGTGTCAGCCCAAAACCTGAATATTTCCTTTGCTATGGAATCAACATATTCGTCATTATTACCGTATTTGGGGGCTTCCAAAAACCATTTATGCATTTCCGAATAGGTTTCTCCCTGCCAGTCGGCTTCCAGGGCCTGAATCAAATCCTTTTTGGATACCCTTTGGTCTTCGAATAGGATCTTTTTTATGGCCGCTAAGGAATCCACTACATTGATCATCCCTACCGGGTTCATGACCGCTCCGTTCTCAAACGGAAAGGTCCGGTCAAGCAGGGCCTTTCCCTGTTTTATTCCTTCATGCATTAAAGAAGATCGAACAGGATCAGGAAACAAATCCCGGCTTACCTGAAGCTCAATATTATTTCTATCCGCATGCAGGCCCAGAAAATAGTGAAGCTGTTCCTTGAAGGCAGCCATAAAATCCTCAAATGATCGAAAGTCTTCAAATTTACCTGTTTTAGGGCCGATCTGCCGGTTGGATTGGGGTTCAATACCATTGTGCATGGCCACCTCTAAGACCTTTGGTACTATGAACATCCCGTAAGAGGCTATACGGGATTTCCCTGGAATGGCTGCGTCGATACACCCTGCCATGACATAATCCCGCGCATCTTCAATGGGGACTCCCTCAGTTAAAAGATACCCTATGTAGGATCTATCTCCCACGAAAGCCGGCATACCGATCCCTGTTTTTACGACTTCGAGGGCCTTGAGCATGAGGTTTTCGGGTGTACCCTCATGAACACGAACCGTGATGGTATGATGGGGAACAGGACACTCTCTCAGGGCGTCCAGGATGAGATAAGACAGTTCATTTGTAGCATCTTTCCCCTCTCTTGTTTGTCCGCCAATAGTCATATTATGCCACTTGGCCATCCCGGCGTTTTTTTGCCTGGCAAGCTTCCCTGAAGTACGGTTGATCTGCATGTCCTTGATACGCAAACACTGCAGGAGCTCAAGGACTTCCATAGCTGAGGTTTTTCCAGACTCAATGTCCTTTTTGTAAAACGGATACATATACTGATCAAATCTACCCATGGAAGCGGTGGGGGAAGGGGTAATCATGAGAAAAATGAACCAGAATGACTGGATAGCTTCATAAAAGGTTTCCGCAGGGAGGGCCGGTACACGGCGGCAGATTCCGGCTATCATTTCAAGCTCCTTCTTTCGAATGATATCCGTTTCCGTTGAAGCCATATTTTCGGCCAGAGCACCAAACCGGTTGGCAAACCCGATAATGGCCCTATGGGTAATGATAACGGATTTAAGAAAATCCACCTTATTTTTGTCAGGAAAATCATCCCCTTCAAGGCTTTCAAGCTCCCCTTCGGCCTCTCTGATATAATCTTCCAATCCCCTTGTAAGTACATGCTCAAAATCAATTGTCATGAGGTAAAAACCAGGGCCGAGTCCCATCCCGCTTTCCGCATACCCTCCACCTGGCCCTTCCACACGGTTTTTCCAGGGAGGGAGAATCATGCCGGTTTGCATGAAGGACCAGAGCTGTTCATTAAAAAGACTGCCCATACGGCTCATGGGATTGTAAGCCTTCCAGTAATTATTTATTTCCGCAATCCCGGCTTCATCTTCAGGCGAAATGGAGTAGCCCGAATTCTTCAACCCGTTGATTTCTTCCCGTGACCACAAACCCGCGTAGAAATCAAATTCGAGTCCCATGGGCTTGCTGGCCGCATTCCCAACAATCAGCTCATTATCCTCAATAAATATTGTTATATTTTCCAGGACATGGGCAAGGGCCATCGCCCGCCGCAGGATATGGGGATACCCCTCTGTAGTTTTGAATGACTCTGTCATTAGCCGGCTTTTTTCAATAAGGAGGGGATATCTTTCGACCTCTATACTATTTTTCAAATTATATATCCTGGTGTTCATTTTGCCGCCTCTTAACCACACTGTTAAATATCCAATCAAGGTTCATAATCCGATAGTACAAGACTTACTATGTGCTCAGTGATTATGGTAGTGTCCGTTGTTTGTTGTCCGTTGTCTGTAGCCAGGACAAAAATGGCTACTTTTTCAGTTCGTTATGATGATTTATAGTTAAAACGACAGTGTCACATAAGATATTTAAATCACTTATACAACGGACCACTGACAACAGACAACGGACACAACAGTGATTGTCATATGGCCTTATATTAATATTAATACGGAGGGATGAGAATGTAAAAGCCAATTTGAAAAGTTCTCGATGAAATACCATAAAGGGGTCACCCATTAAAGGACGCATCAAAAGAAAAACACCTCGTATTCCCCGTCAAGAGGGATATATTGTCAGCCGAAACTTTGACGCATATAATGTGCGTAATTGAATTTACGCAAAGCTTGTATTTATTCAGAGGAAAATAAAATGAGAACCGCGACGGTAGGAGAGATCCAGAAAAACTTTACCAAGATCCTATTAAATCAGCCAGCCTCTCGGGATTGAGAGTGGAACATATCTAATCCGGTCCTTTACTTGTGCCCATTTCATGCCATTCAGGATGGATAAGAAAGCGATCCTGTAAACCGGGAGGAGATATTCAGGATCCTGGAATGTAATGCATGAAAACTGCCCCCAAAAAGATAAATACATTAGAAAGACAGGATCGATACAGAGGCTATCTATGTATGACTTTGATTATGATTTTCAATGTATGCGAAAATCATCTTGATAATCTCGAGTCCACCATCAAACAAATCATCGAAGAATTATCTCACCCACAATAAAAAAATCACTTTCGGTTTCCTCTTAACAAAGCCAGGCTGAGCGGATTTATTTGAATGATCTTAATGATATAACATTTGTTGGTGGAGATTTGGTGTAAGCTGATTCGTTTCGTCCGATCCCGATTAAATAGATATTTCTCAAATTAGAGAGATGGGGTCTTCTATTTTTTGGTAAGCCTATAACACAGCAGGATTTTTGACCTTGTTTCTCTTACAAACCTCCATTAACTGTAAAAACTAATATTAAAAATAGGATGAATTTTATATGCTGCCATGGGCGTGGCTTTAAATCAAACAAACCAAGGAGGTTTCTATGGCAAAGACCAGGAACGTAACCATCGAATACCACAATTCATGGATTGACATTTCAGTCCCTGAAAACACGGAAATTTTCAGATACGGCACGCCAGCTTTTCCCGAGATACCACTTCATCCGAATCCTGAGCAGGCTGTAAGAGAGGCTCTTGATGATCCTATCGGAATAGAAAAGATACCTGAGTTGGTAAAGAAGGGAAGCAAGGTAACCATTGCCTTTGACGACCATTTAAAATCCCCCGC
>CAYTUL010000321.1:0-5571 GCA_964441135.1 uncultured Desulfobacteraceae bacterium
GCCAGAAAGACAGCAAGTCCGCCCAGAAGGGGAGTGGCCCGCTCGTGAATCTTGCGCCAGTCCGGTTTGTCGAGGATATTGAACCTGATGGCTAGCATCCGGCAAAAGGGAGTTATAAAATACCCCGCAAGAAAGGAGAAGATCAGGATATAGAGCCATCTGATTCCCGAATTGAAATAGTGCTGTCTGATCACCGGAAGCGCCAAAAAGCACAACAAAAGGCCGATAAAAGCTTGCCAGATTATTTTAACGAACAAGTTTAATCCCTTTCCTTTCCAGATATTCAAGGTAAAGATGCTGAATTGAGTCTACCATTGTTTTCGCGCTGAATCGATCGGAGACCATTTTTCGGCCTTCTTTACCCATTTTGTTCGCGAGCCCTTGGTCCTTCAATAGCTTCAGTAATGCATCTGAGAGTTCATCCACTTCTCCGGGAGCTATCAAAATCCCGTTAATCCCATCCTTCACAAGGTCCGGAATACCGCCCACGTTGCTGGCTACTAAAGGCTTTTCCATGGCCATACCTTCCAGGAGGACACGGCCCATGCCTTCAAAAAACGATGGCAGGACCACAACATCAAAGGTGGTTATGATCTCCGGGATGTCTGACTGAAAGCCGGTGAATAGAACGGAATTTTCAAGACCAAGTCTCTCAACAAGCGTTTTCAGGCTGTCATACAGGTATCCCTCCCCCACAATAATCAGCCTGGCTCCGGGGATCTCCTTTTTTACGGTTTTAAAGGACTCGATCAGGACCCTGTGTCCTTTTCCTTCCCAGAGCTTGGATACTATTCCTATAACTGCTTCATCTGGTCCAATACCCCATCTCTTTCTGATCCGGCTTTTTTCATCTTCGGTAGCGGGCCGGAATCTTTCCAAATCAATACCACTATAGATTTTAACGATCTTTTTTTTATGGACGATCTTTTCCTTCAGCGCCCAGTCGATGAGGGGCTGGGATATGAAAATCATCCTATCACACCAGCGGGAGGCCAGTCTTTCAAGATTGCGAAAGAGTGTCCGTCGCCAGAAGGGTTCCCTATCATGAAATGCGAATCCATGGACCGTATGGATAATTATCGGAACACCGGCCAGTCTCCCGGCAAGACGGCCTAGGAAGCCTGCCTTGGAATTATGGGTATGGACTATATGGTAATCCTTCTTCTTTAAAAAAAGGGTGAGATTAAAAATAGCAAGAAGGTCTTTCAGGGGACGCAATGGCTGGACCAGATTGATAAATGTCCGGACCTCCATGCCGTTGTTCTGAACCAGATCGATCAGCCGACCACCCGGTGCACACGCCAGTTCAACCTTAAAGAGCTTTCTATCCATTCCATTCATTGAAAGAAATGTATTAATTCCGGACCCGCTGATGATCGGCAAGGTATGGATATGGAGGACATTGATCATATCCCTTCACTTCCTTAAAAAATGCATGAAAAGGACCATGAAACCTGAAAGACTTACAGGGTTTTGATTCCCCTTAATCTGTCCAGTATCTCAGAAAGCCTGTGTACAAACCTGTCCAACTGATATTTACGTATGTATTTCCAGCTCTTTTTATCCTTAAAAAACAGATAGGTCCTGGATACCTTGGTCAGAAATATATTGAAATCATCGTCGTCCACCTGGATTCTTCCAATGGAGTAAAGATCAGGCTTTCTGTTTGTTGGACACTCGGTTAAAAAGGCCCTGTACCCGGCCTTTATCAATAAATCCCGGATATTTTGATTCGGAACGCCTTCCTTAATTCCGAAATAGCGGACCCTGGACCCCAACTTATCTTCCATTATTTTCTTAAACTCAAAAATATGCCTTCGAACCAGGTCTTCAGGTATGCTATTAATATTCCGTTTGTAATCATCATAGGCCCCGATGGTAATTTTATTATTCATCAGTTCTCTCAGATTGTCCCAGGTGAGATAGTCTATTATCCGGTCACCGATTTTAACACGATGTCCGACCTTTAAGGGGGAAATCAGTAAAGTGCAGGGGAATTTATATTCAGAGAGTAAGGGATAGGCGAACTCATAAAAATCAAAAAACCCGTTGTCAAAGGTCAGCGAGATGGGGCGAGTTTTTCTAACCACTATCTTCCCCTCCATATACTCGATGGCCTCATCCATTGAGAGGACATTAAAATCCTTTTTGGAAAAATGGTCCAATTGCTTTCTGAAAGCATCAATTGGAAGCCAGAGCTCGTCAACATGATAAGCCCTGCTGATGTTCTGATATTGTATAATCGATAAATCCTTTAATCTCATTAAATCACCTTGTATAATAAAATATAAAACGGGTGACTTTTGATGAATAAGGGTTTAATATCACAATTCAATGGAAATCTGAATAAGATTTAAAGAATATTATAGCCTGTTTAAAAGATACTATTTTGTTATGATTAAGCCCGAAGAACTACAAAAATGTAATTTAATAATGCATGCCATCCTGTTTGGAAACAGGGTAACTGTTTAGAATTAAAGCTTTTTTGTGTTGCTCAAAAGATTGGCATATCCATTGCTTATAAGAACCATTATTATTTATCGTAATTATTGTATTTAAAATAATCTCGTGCAAAAAGATACGATTAAGACCTATGAGAACGGTGGGTGTAAGTGGGCGGGAATGATAGAAAAAGACGTTTTTTGACTTCTTAAGAGTTCGTCAATAATGAATACTATAGAGATGGAGGAGAAATGATGGCTGAGAAAAAAACAGCGAAGGATGTACTTGATTTAATTAAATCAGAGGGGATCGAGATCGTAGATCTGAGGTTCATGGATTTTCCAGGAATGTGGCAGCACTTTTCCGTGCCTATCAGGGAGATAGAAGAAGATACCTTCGAACAGGGTCTCGGCTTTGACGGTTCGAGCATAAGAGGCTGGCAGGCAATAAATGAATCCGACATGCTGGTGAAACCGGTCCCCGAAACCGCTTTTATTGATCCCTACTTTACAGCTAAGACACTGGTTATGATATGCAATATATGTGATCCCGTGACTGGTGAAGATTATACCCGCGACCCGAGGAATATAGCGCGTAAGGCCGATAATTATCTAAAGAGCCTGGGGCTTGCCGAGACCGCATATTTTGGTCCGGAAGCTGAATTTTTTGTCTTCGATGATATTCGTTTTGATCAGAACGAGCACGAAGGATACTATCATATTGATTCCATTGAGGGCCGGTGGAATAGCGGGAGGAAGGAGGACCCGAATCTTGGGTATAAACCCCGATATAAGGAAGGCTATTTCCCTGTTCCTCCCACGGATAGTATGCAGGATATAAGAAGTGAGATGGTCCTGACCATGGAGAAAATAGGCCTGTTGATCGAAGCACAGCACCATGAAGTCGCGACCGGAGGGCAGGCCGAGATTGATATGAGGTTTGCCCCCCTGATTGAAATGGCCGATAATCTGTTAAAATACAAGTATGTGATAAAAAATACCGCCAAGAAATACGGCAAGACGGCAACATTTATGCCCAAGCCATTGTTTAACGATAACGGAACAGGAATGCACGTCCATTTCTCCCTGTGGAAGGGCGGTCAGAATCTGTTCGCCGGTGATGGATACGCGGGTCTGTCCGAAATAGCCATGTACGCGATCGGTGGTTTCTTAAAACACGCCCCTTCTTTATTGGCCTTTACGAGTCCCACCACCAATAGCTATAAACGATTGGTTCCCGGCTTCGAAGCTCCGGTAAATCTTGCCTATTCAAGGCGAAATCGAAGCGCTGCGGTAAGGATACCGCTATATTCCGCTTCTCCAAAGGCGAAGAGACTCGAATTCCGTTGTCCGGATCCGAGCTGCAATCCCTATCTGGCTTTCTCGGCAATGCTGATGGCCGCGATAGACGGGATCCAGAATAAAATCGAACCGGGCGATCCCCTTGATAAGGACATCTATGATCTTGAGCCTGAAGAATTGGAAAAAGTGCCACAGACTCCGGGTTCCCTCAGAGAAGCCCTCGCCGCATTGGAGAATGATCATGACTACCTTTTAAAGGGGGATGTTTTCACCCCGGATGTTATTGAAACCTGGATATCCTATAAGATACGGAATGAGGTACAGGCTATAGAATTGAGACCTCATCCCTGGGAGTTCGCCCTGTACTACGATTTATAAAAAATACATTATCAAAAAGGCCCTCGAAGTCCGGACTTCGAGGGCTTTTTTTATCCCCCGGGGAGATATATATGGCGGGAACCAGTCGGCTTATGTATAATAAAAAATCATGAAATCCCTTTTTGAATCCCTCAAATCGGAAATGCCGGAACTGGATGAAAGCCTCCTGGAGGAACATTTCAAAGGCCTTGGGGAGAGCTATTTCAAGAGCTTTACGAAGGATGATATCAAAAGACATCTGCAGGCCATATCCAGGCTTTCATCCGGAAACCCTGTTGAGATGATCCTCGATCAAAAGAGGGACAATACAATAGAATGTACCATTCTGGCCTTTGATTATCCCTCGGAGTTCTCTCTCATAACCGGCATCCTCGCAGGAATCGGATTCAATATCCTAACGGGTGATGTCTATACCTATAAAAAGATGAAAAAAAGGGCCGGAAAGGGCAGGCGTGGCCAGCCTGTCAGGGGAAGGCCCTTTTCTCGGGATACGAGCGGTCGAAAGAAGATCGTTGATTTTTTTTCCGGCACCCTGATCACGCACAAATATTTCGAAAACTGGTCGCATGAGTTCAGGAAAAAAATCGAAGAAATAATCGGATATCTTGAAAACGGAAATAAGGAGTCCGTTGAAAAAGCGAAAAACAAGGTAAATGAGATGGTGGTCAGGCAATTGGCCCATCTTAGTCCGGAATCCGCCCAGGTCTTATATCCTGCTGAGATAGAAATAGACAATAGCACCGGGCAATTCACCCGTCTGAAGGTTATATCTGAAGACACCCCGGCGTTCCTTTATTCCCTCTCGAACGCCCTCTCCCTTCATGACACTTTGATCGAGCATGTTCGTATACGAACCATTCACGGCCGCGTGGAAGACCGGATTGACCTGCTCGATTCCCAGGGCCGTAAAATCAGGAGTTTAGAAACCCTAAACAGGATAAAATTATCCGCTCTCCTGATAAAACAATTTACCTATTTTCTGACCAGGGCCCCGGACCCTTATGCAGCGATCTCAAGATTTGAGCGTATGGTAAAGGATATTATGAAGCAACCCCTAAGGGAAGAATTGATTGTCCACCTGACGGAACCGGACAATCTTCAGGATATCGCGCTACTACTTGGGGCGAGCGATTTTCTCTGGGAAGATTTCATTCGCCTCCAGTATGAGTCACTCTTGCCATTGTTTGGGACGGATACCCATGGGCGAATGTTCAGTCAGGATCCCGGTAAGATACAGGAAAGATTGTCCAGAGCCCTTGAAGAGGCCGATTCCCTTGAAAAAAAGAAGGACATCGTGAACCATTTCAAGGATCAGGAGATTTTTCGAATCGATCTGGACCATATTTTAAATCCTGAGCGGGGTTTTGAATTTCATGCAGAAAGCCTTACCTCATTTGCTGAGACCGTTGTTACACAGGCCACCGGGGCGGTATTGAATCATCTTGTAAAA
>CAYTUL010000322.1:0-5567 GCA_964441135.1 uncultured Desulfobacteraceae bacterium
CACATCTATCAGTGCAAGGACGGGGAATATTTCGTTCTTGCCTGCGGGGAGTTTCCGTTCTGGGAGAATCTTTGCAAGGCCATTGGACGGGAGGATCTCATACCATTTCACAGTGCTCCTCTCCGGGAGCAGGATCAAGGAATCAGGGAACTGACCAAGATCTTTCGGACGAAGGACCGGGATGAATGGTGGGAGCTTCTTAAGGATAAGGATACCAGCGTCGCTCCGGTCCTTAACATCGACGAGGCCTTGGATGATCCACAGGTGCGGCACCGTCAGATGGTGCTGGAGATGAAGCACCCAGGCCTCGGCACGTTCAAGCAGATAGGTTTTCCTATCAAGCTCTCGGAGACGCCGGCCCGGATAAGGAACCTCGGGAAAGTCGCGGGGTCCGATACTCAAACCGTTCTTGAGGAACTCGGGTATTCCCGGGAAGAGATAGGTCGATTGGTAAGAGAAGGGGCTGTGGGATTACCGTCACGAAAGGCAACAGGATGAGGGTGTTATAGGTACCCAAACAAGATGATCTCGTAAAAAGTCGAAAGATGCCCTTTTCCGTCATTCCCGCGAAGGCGGGAATCCAGTGTTTTCAAGCATTTCTGGACTCCCGCCTCCGCGGGAGTGACGAGTTTTGGGACTTTTTACGAATGCATCAAACAAGGGAATTAAAAATAATCATATCTATATGCAAAGGAGTTAATCGAGATGAACAAAAACATACTTCATACGGATTTATGTGATATGTACGGTATCAAATACCCCATCGTTCTGGCGGGGATGGGTTTTGCCGCAGGACCGGCCTTAACGGCGGCTGTCTCCAATGCAGGTGGGCTGGGTGTTTTAGGTGCCGCATCAATGACCGTTGAGGAGTTACCTGAAATGATACAGAGAACCAGGGACCTTACGGACAAACCCTTTGGAGTGGATTGTCCCATGCCGCCCCAATTGGACGAGGTGCCGGAAGACGCCGACGAAGAGGTGCTGCGTAAAAGCTTTCCGCCCGAAGCAGTTGAGTATGCGGAAAATTTCGGTGTGCGGCATAATATACCAAAGGCGAAGGGTAAGGCCGGACTGCAGGTCTTTTCGCATGATTATTGTAAACAAATCTTCAGAATTTCAAAAAAAGAGAAAGTGCCTTTTTTCGTCTCGGCCGTGGGAGATCCGAGCTGGGCGGTTGCGGAAGCCCATGATGCCGGGATGCATATCTGGTCGGTGATCGGCCTCACCCGGCAAGCGCGAAAACTCACCGGAAACGGTGTGGATGTGATCGTGGCCCAGGGCACCGAGGCCGGCGGTCATACGGGTAGAATAGGCACCATGCCGCTTGTTCCCAGCGTCATAGATGCCATTCATCCAAAACCTGTCCTGGCCGCTGGCGGCATGTGTGACGGCAGGGGTCTTGCGGCCGCTCTGGCCATGGGGGCTTCTGGCGTCTGGATGGGTACGGCCTTCGTACCCACAGAGGAGTGCGGCGTCGAAACGGTTGAACTGGGTTATATGACCCAGTGGGAAGTCGACGACTGGAAGCAGAAGATTTTGAATGCGACAGAGGACGATACGCAAATATCCCGGGTATTGACCGGCAAGACCTTAAGAATGCTGAAGAATCAATTTCAGCAGACGTGGGAAGCCGAGGGAGGTCCCGTCCTGAAAACACCCAAACAAAATGTGCTTGTCTCCGATCTACTGGAAGGTATCAGACAGGCAGAGATGAGCGAAATGACACTTCCCGTGGGCGGACAGATATCCGGAATGATCAACAAGATCAAGCCCGCTGCCGAAGTGGTCAATGAGGTCGTGGAAGGGGCAATACATCTCCTTGAAAGATTTCGGAACTAATATGAAATAACGGCGATAGAAGATCCGGCGGGGGAAGACCTATGGGACATAAGACCATTATTTACCAGAAAAAAGATGCGGTGGCCAAGATTATCCTGAACCGGCCCGAGACCCGTAATGCCCTGAACAGGGACATGGTGGCTGAGATAGGGGAGGCCCTTGAAGACGCGGAAAAAGATCCCGATATGAGGGTGGTTGTCCTTACCGGGGCGGGCAAGGCCTTCTGCTCCGGCGCCGACCTGAAGTTCGCCCAGGAGGAGCTGACCACGTCCCGGGCGGAGGAGGCATTCTTTCGATCTGGAAACGACCTCATATTCCGCAGAATCGAAACCATGTCCAAACCGGTCATCGCGGCCGTGAACGGCTACGCCTTGGCAGGCGGGTTCGAGATCCTGACCGTCGCCGATTTCGTCATAGCGGCGGAAGACGCCGTCATCGGGGACAGGCATATCAAGCACGCCCTTCTTGCCGCCGGCGGCGCGCCCTACCGGCTGCCTCTTCTGATCGGGATCAGGAAGGCAAAAGAGTTTATGCTCACGGGAAAGATGATCACAGGGAAGGAGGCTGAGGAGATCGGCCTGGTCAATCAGGCGGTTCCAGCGGACAGGCTGGAAAGCACGGTCGATGCGCTGGCGGCGGAATTGGCGGAACTGAGTCCCGCGGCCATGTCCATCACCAAGAGGCTCATCAATGACAGCATGCTCGTGGATATAGAGAGCAGACTGGAACTGATCCTGATGTCCGCAGTGGCCGGCTCGAATTCCGAAGACCGCGAAGAAGGGATAAGGGCCTTCAATGAAAAAAGAAAACCGGTATTCAAGGGGAGGTAGGAGCCTATGAAAGAATACGAAACCATCATCTATGATAAGAAAAACGGGGTGGCCACGATAACCCTGAATCGGCCAAAGGCGATGAATTCGCTCAACATGCAGCTTTTGGCTGAATTGAGAGAGGTCCTTGTGGACGCACAGGAGGATGCCGCTGTAAGGGTGCTCGTCATCACGGCCAAGGGCAAGGCCTTCTGTACGGGCGCCGATCTGAAGATGGTCAATGAGTGGAGTAAAAGCGGTGAGCTGGATAAAGAGGCGGAGAAGGCCTTCCACAAGGCCGCCGACGCGGCATTTGAAGGGATCGAAAAATGCAAAAAACCCGTCATAGCCGCGGTGAACGGTTTTGCCATAGCCGGGGGATTTGAGGTCTGCCTGTGGAGCGACATCGTCATCGCTTCCGAAGAGGCGCGGATTGGAGACGGCCATGCCACCTACATGCTCATGGGTCCCATTTCCGTAAACCTCCTCCCGCGCCAGATCGGGGTCAAGAAGGCCATGGAGCTTCTCCTGACCGGTGACCTCTGGCCGGCCAAGGAACTGGAGAAGGCGGGACTCGTAAATAAAGTAGTGCCGCCGGACAAGCTTATGGAGGCGCTGCAGGAGATTGCCGAGAACATTGCGGCCAAGAGTCCCCTGGGATCGACCTACACGAAGGAGATCGTGAAACAGGCCCTTCAGGCCCCGGTGGATGTCGTAAGCAAGTACGCCTTCAGCGTCCTTTACGGCCTCGCCAACACCAAGGACCGGGCCGAAGGCGCAAAGGCCTTTGCAGAAAAGAGGAAACCCAACTTCACGGGAGAATAGGGAGAAAAAGCGATGGGGAAAAGGATAGGCATCATCGGTGTCCATGAAACGAGATGCGAGGGGATGAACCGGCGGGATTCTCTGAATGATATGATATTTGAGACGACCCGCCTGGCCCTACAGGACGCCGGGATCCGCCAGCAGGACATAGATACCGTCGTGATGTCCGAGTATGACCAGGTGGACGGCAGGCTCATCGGTGCCATGAGCGCGGCCCTTCCGGCCCATTGCTATGACAAGGACGAGATCAGGGTCGAGGAGGACGGCGCCGCTGCCCTGGCCCTGGCCTATATGCGCTGTCTATCCGGGCATTTTGACACGGCCGTGGTCGTGGGCTGGGCCATGTGCTCCCAGACGAACCTGGACGTGATCACCAAACTCAATTTCGACCCCTTTTTTCACAGGCCCATCGGACTGAACTGGATTACGGCAAACGCCCTTCAGGCGTCCAGCTATATGAACAGATACGGGATTACGGCGGAGCAGGCGGCAAAAGTCACCGTGAAGAACCGCAAAAACGCCCTAAACAACGAGACGGCTCACCTGCAAGCCGGGGTGGAGTTGGAGGAAGTGCTTGAGTCGGGGTATGTATCCTGGCCCCTAAGAAGACTGAACCTGCCCCCCCATTCGGACGGGGCCTGCGCGCTGGTCATGACCAAGGAAGAGAAGGCCGAAAAGAGCGGCCGGCCTGTCGCCTGGATACAAGGCATCGGCTGGGAAAACGATACCTACTTCATGGGAGACAAGGAGTTGTGGAGGCTGCCTTCCCTGGCCGCGGCCGCGGGAAGGGCCTATGCCATGGCCGGAATTCAGGATCCTCTCGATCAGATCGACGTGGCCGAAGTCTATGACGTGACCTCCTTTCATGAACTGATGGAATATGAGGCCCTGGGTCTCTGCAGGGAAGGCGAGGGAGGCGGTTTCATGGACAGGGGGGTGACCGCGATGGACGGCGACCTGCCGGTCAACCCGTCGGGCGGAATGCTGTCCTCAAACCCCTACACAGCCGTCGGCCTCTACAGGGTGGCCGAAGCGGCCCTGCAGGTGACGGGCCGGGCAAGGGGCAGGCAGGTGCCCGGTGCTAGAACAGCCCTGGCACAGGGGATGAGCGGTATATGCGGCCAGAGCAATACCGTGGTCATTCTTAGTAACTGAGAGAAGGAGAGATGTAGATGCCGAGAAGGGTAGCCGTTGTGGGGACGGGTCAGACCAAGTACAGGCGTAGACTCGACACGGTGTCATCGCCCGATATGTATTTCGAGGTGGTGAAAAGATGCCTCGAGGACGCGGAGCTCACCGTAAAAGACATTGACGCCGTGGTTTTCGGCCTCGGCCCGGAGGCGCTCGATGGGGTCAATGGTGTGGATAAGTGGTGCGCGGATGCTGCGGGGGCCCTTAATAAGCCGCTGATGAGAATTAACACGGGCGGGGCCACTGGAGGTTCCACGGCCCTGGCCGCCGTAGATCACGTCTCCTCGGGGATGTTCGATGTGGTCCTTGCTGTGGCGGGGCAGAGGATGGGTCAATCGACCGCTCATTCTCAGTATATCCTTAATCTGGGTTTTGACCCGATTGTCGCGAAGCCCTTTTCCGTAAACTCGTTGCCCCTTTTTGCCGGGGATGCCCTGATATGCATGGAGAAATACGGGTTTGATGAATATCATATGGCAAGGATCGCCGTGAAGAATCACCTGAACGCGCTGAACAATCCCTACGCGCATTTGCACATCCATACCAACATGGAGAAGGCATTAAAGGCAAAATTCCTGTCTTATCCCCTGAGGCTCCTGGATTTATGTCCCTCCTCCGAAGGGGCGTGTGCCATCCTCCTGACTTCGGAGGATAAGGCCCCTAAGATAACAAGCCGGCCGGCATGGATCAACGGCTTCACGGCCGGGACCACGATTATCAACCCGGGTATCGGCGGAATCGATTCAACCTATTCATGGGATCGTATTTCACAGAGGGCCTACCGCATGGCCGGCATCGAAAACCCGCGCAGGCAGATTCAGGTTGCCGAGCCCTATATACCGGTGAGCTATCAGGAAGTTCCGGCATACGCGGCCCTGGGTTTTTGCAAACCCCATGAGGCGG
>CAYTUL010000323.1:0-5552 GCA_964441135.1 uncultured Desulfobacteraceae bacterium
ATCCCCAACCTGACGGAATCATGGCGCCTTTCCCCGCCCGCTATTACTTTCTCTACCTTATTCAAACGATATTTTCCCACGATTTCCCGTTCGCAAAATGCCCTATCTCCCGGCGGAACAACAAGGATGATACAGTCGATCACCCGGCATTTCTGGAATTTTTCCAGGGTCAAGGCCAGTATGGGCTTGCCTTGAATATTCATAAACTGCTTCGCCCTCCCGGCCCCCATTCGTTCTCCCGTCCCGGCACCGGGGATAACCGCTACAGTTTTCAAGGGGTTGTCTTCAAAATGTTTATTGTCTGTCATATCGATCCCCGACCGGAGAAAGGATGCCGATATAAAAAAGATGCAGGTCCAGGATTCTTCCCATCCATTAGACCTGCATCTCCTTGGAATCCTTTTCTTAGGCCCTGCCTACCTTCCTGGTCCGCTTCTTCAATCGGTTAATCCTGCGCCTGATGATATCGACCTTTTTTCTGTCTTTCTCATCTCTCGCCATTTTCTTATCCTCTCTAAGCGTCACGACTTTTCGCTTCAGATCCCGGATGCTCTCTCCCTTTAGGGTGGCCTTTTTCTTTTTCTTCGGCTCTTCATCCGTGATTCCCCTGTATTCCTTTATAAGGGCGAGTAATTGATCCTTCTTCATGGCCGTAACACCCGTTACCCCCGGGATTTCGAGTGCAACATCCTTCAGCTCAGGCGTTGTCATTTTCTCCAAGGGCTTCTCTTCCTGTCCGGTATCCGCCTCCGGTGGCGTTTCCACGGCCTCTTCAGCCTCAGACCCGGCACTGGATTCTTCCTTTACAGCCTCTTCCTCCTTGATTTCATTCACCTTGTTTTCTTCGTCCATAATAGTCGCACACTCCTTGAATTATTTGATAACAAAGTTCCATGTGAAGCCGGTGAATCCATACAAAAATACCTCTGCCCGGCCTCCGGGAAAGGGGATTTCAGACCCATCCATGGTCTTCCGGTGAAAGGGTGACAATAACACGGCCCCTGTATTCGTCTCTTACTCCTTTTTTACAAACAGCTTAAAGAGGTCTATGGGAATAGGGAAAAGGGTCGTGGAATTGTTTTCAGCGGATATTTCCCTTAAGGTCTGGAGATACCTCAACTGTAAGGCCTCAGGGTGTTTTGATATGATATCCGCCGCCTCGGCAAGCCGGGTAGCCGCCTGATATTCGCCTTCCGAGTTGATGACCTTTGCCCTCCTTTCCCTCTCCGCCTCGGCCTGTTTTGCCATGGCCCTCTGCATCTCCTGGGGCAGGTCGATATGCTTCACCTCAACGGTGGTCACCTTTATACCCCATGGATCGGTGTGTTTGTCGAGGATGCCCTGCAACTCGGTGTTTATCTTTTCCCTTTCCGAAAGCAGCTCATCTAATTCCACCTGGCCGCAAACACTCCTGAGTGTCGTCTGGGCCAATTGCGAGGTCGCGAAGAGGTAGTTCTCTACCTCAATGGTGGCATTGGTTGGATCCATGACCCTGAAGTACACCACGGCATTCACCTTTACCGAAACATTATCCCGTGTAATCACGTCCTGGGACGGAACGTCCATGGCCACCAGACGCAGGCTTACCTTGACCATCTTATCAATGACCGGTATCAGAATAATCAATCCCGGTCCCTTGGTCTTTATTACACGGCCCAACCGGAATATGACCCCCCGTTCATACTCCCTCAGGATCCTGATAGCAGAAGCCAAGAAAAAAATAATTAAAATAATCGCCAGAACATAAAACATGGTACCCTCCTCTTTTTATTGGGAAAACGATAATTGTTATTGTGCCTTGTTATCTTCCACCCTTCTGACCTTTAACACGAGGCCCTTCGCACTCGTTACTTCCACCTTTTCACCGGCTTCAATCCTGTCATCGGATACGGCGTTCCATAATTCGCCATGGACCCAGATCCGGCCTTCCGGATCGATACTCTCTCTGACCACCCCTACTTCTCCAAGCAGGCCTTCCATTCCCGCCTTGGGTTTGGCCCGGTAAGCACGGAAGGCCAATGATGAAACGACAACGAAAAAGCCGCCCACCAGTAGAATAGTCGGCGCCATCAATTGAAGAGAGACCTTTACATCCTCAAAAAGCATGATGGACCCCAAAGTCAAAGAAACAAGCCCGCCCAGGGAGAGGATTCCATAACTTGTGATTTTCACCTCCGCAATAAAAAGGATGATAGCCAGGGCGATCAGAATAAGTCCTGCATAGTTTACGGGAAGGGTCTGAAATGAGAAAAAAGCAAGAACAAGGGAGATGGCACCGATAACGCCTGGGAAGATGGCCCCTGGATGGGACATTTCAAAATACAGTCCCGCGAGGCCGATCATCATCAGGATGTAGGCTATGTTCGGATCACTGATAGTCTTCAGTACCTTGTCCCTGAACCCGGGTTTATAGAATACCTTTTCAAGATCTTTCGTTTCGAGTGTAACCTCTCCCGAGTTTAACTTCACCTTCCTGCCGTCGAGTTTCTCGAGCAATTCATCTATATTCTTTGCAACCAGATCGATGACATTTTTTTCGAGGGCTTCATCCGCTGTAATGGAAACGCTTTCACGGATAGCCTTCTCGACCCATTCCCCGTTTCGGCCCTTCTCCTGGGCGATCCCCCGGCCATAGGACGCCATGTCATTGACCACCTTTTCGGACATCGTCTTCTCTATATCCTTGCCCCCGGCTGTAACGGGGTGGGCGGCGCCGATATTGGTACCAGGCGCCATAGCAGCAATGTGGGCCGAGATAGTGACCATAACACCGGCTGATGCGGCACCCGCGCCCGTGGGACTCACATAGACAACAACGGGGATTTTCGAGTTCATTATGGCCTTCACCATAGTACGCATTGAAGAGGCCAGTCCTCCCGGAGTATCCATTTGTATGATGGCCAGCTCGGCTTCGCGGGCCTCCGCCTTTTCAAGACCTCTTTCCACAAATGCGGCAGTCGCCGGATTAATTGAGCCCTCCATCTCAATGATGAATGCTACCTTGCCGGCTAAGGCCTCCGGGGTTGACCCAAGGACAAACAGGCTCGAACATAAAGAGCACACGAATATAAAAAGAAAGAAAGATTTTGCTCGATCTTTAGGCATTTTTTTTGATCTCCAGCCCCAACCGGGCCATTATCTTCTGGATATCTTGCCATACCTGACCCTTCAGTTCCCGCTCTCTGGATGGATTTCTAAGAATATAGGCCGGATGGTATGTCGCCATAACCGGAATATCCATGAATGCGTACCACTTCCCCCTGTCCCTTGTAATCGCGAAATCCCGCCCGAGGAGCTCCCGGCCGGCTATTCGGCCAAGGACGCAAATAACTCCGGGTCGGATTATCTTGATCTGCTCTATCAGAAATGGAATACATGTATCGATTTCGTCCCTCTCGGGATCCCGATTGTTGGGTGGCCGGCATTTTACCACATTACAGATATAGACTTCCTCCCTTTTTATTCCCATGCCATTTTCAATTATCCTGGTCAGGAGTCTCCCGGCTTCCCCCACAAACGGTTTTCCGGAAAGGTCTTCTTCATATCCCGGGCCTTCGCCGATAAAGACCAGCCTGGCCCGTGAAGCCCCTTCTCCGAATACCAGCTTGTTTCTGCCGGGCCATAGCTTGCACCTCTTACAATCTCCGATATATCTTTTTAATTCCTCGAGAGTCCCCTGTCGCTGTTGGGTCTTTTGTGTATCCTCCCGCTTCCCGGGGGAAAGAGCAGGAAAATCCAACCCCATATCCGCATTATAGACCATGAGATTCTTCAGATGACCTATAATCCCCCTCAATTCCGCGACCGGTCTCATTCCTATTTTATCCTCATCTCCTTAATTCTATCCAACAGGTGATCCGCTACCTCGTCCTTGCTCATTAGAGGCAGGTCTTCCCTGTGTCCATCCCGATGAATGATCGAAACCAGGTTCGTATCCGTTTCGAATCCGGCGTCTTCCCGGTTCACATCATTCACAACGATAATGTCCAGATCCTTTTTATGGAGTTTTTCCCTTGCGTTGTCCATCAGGTCCTCCGTCTCCGCTGCGAAACCCACAAGCATATAGCCGAAATTTTTCTTGTCCTCTCCTAATTCGGCCAAAATATCCGGGGTCTTCAATAGATCGAGAGACAGGGAATCCATCCCCTTTTTAATCTTCTGCCCGGAGATTTCACGCGACCTGTAGTCGGAGACAGCGGCAGCCTTGACAATTACGTCCGAATCCTTTCGATGATCAAAGACCGCTTGCTTCATCTCCTCCGCCGTCCTCACGGCCGAGAAGCTCACTCCCGGGGGAGGTGCTAAATGAGTCGGCCCGCTTACGAGATTCACGGATGCCCCCCTCCTTGCTGCCGCCCTGGCTATTGCATAACCCATCTTTCCCGAAGACCTGTTTGAAATGAATCTCACCGGATCCATAGGCTCCACGGTGGGACCGGCGGTCACCAGAATAGTCAAACCCGAAAGATCCTGTTCGGACAGGATCATCCCGGCCTGTTCTGCGATTTCGTCCGGTTCAGGCAATCGGCCCGGCCCTTCCGTGCGACATGCGAGTTCTCCTTCCCCCGGCTGCATGACCGAATACCCTCTCTCCGAAAGGCGTTTGATATTTTCCTGTACCGCTGGATTCATATACATCTGACTATTCATTGAAGGACAGATCAGAAGCTTCGCCGTGGACGCGAGCACCATTGTGGAGAGAAAGTCATCTGCGATGCCATGGGTCATTTTCGCAATAAAATTCGCCGTTGCCGGAGCGATTATGATCAGATCCGCTCCCTGCCCCCATGTTATATGGTCCATGGGCCGGGTGTCCCGGTCGAACATTTCCCAGAGTACGTCGTTGCCTGACAGGGCCTCAAAGGTAAGGGGAGAAACAAAATGGGTGGCGTTGGCCGTCATGGCGACCCTGACCTTTGCACCCCTCTTCACGAGAATCCGCACCAGTTCCGCGGACTTGTAGGCTGCTATTCCACCGGTTACTCCGATAATGATCTTTTTCCCATCTATCATAAATATCCGCCGAATTCCTCAAACTCACTTTCCCCTGCCTGTGTGATCCAGATATCGGAAATATTATTCATCAAAGCGATTATCTTTTTCCCTTCCTCATCCGCATCCTTCTTTTGACTGAAAAAACCGATCCTGACCCTCATCCAGTCTTCTCCCTTCACCTTGGTACGCGTAAGATAGACCGGGTAGCCTTTTTTTATCAGTTTGATTGTAATGGGGACTACCTTTTCCTTTTTCGGAGAAGAGAGTACATTGATGACCCAGTAATCTTTCGGCTTACTTTCTACGATCTTCATCGCTTCATCCGGTTTGATGATCCTTAGCCTGAGACCCTCGCGAACCTCCTCCTCGGGAGTATTTTTATTTACCCCCAGATTATCGAGAATCCCCCTATTAAGGCGGTAGATGATAGGCCATTTCAGTGGATCTCCATAAATATCCCTTCTGCCCGCTATCTTTGAGAGGCTGTCACCTCTGCTGGTAACATAGTAACCCTTCTTTTCCTCCTTTTTAATCTCATTTGCTTTTTCCCTTTCCGC
>CAYTUL010000324.1:0-5547 GCA_964441135.1 uncultured Desulfobacteraceae bacterium
TGATTATGTCAAAGAACACCGGCTTCCAAATTTCGATTTTTGGGAAGCCCTATAAAAGAAAAGCATAAAACCAATGTTTATGCAATAAAAATACCATTTATTGCCAAGTCGGTTTATTTTCTTTCGAAATCGAAAGATCTGTTAGTATGAATTTCAGGAGGTAAGTATGAAAATACATGGATTTAATAGCTAAAAACGGAAAGGGCAGCTTTTACCACTTCAGGATCAAACTGGGTACCACTGTTGTTTATTAACTCCTGCAGGCATATTGTAAAGGGAAGGGCCTCGCGATATGCCCTATCGGATCTCATGGCATCGAAGGCATCCGCCACGAAAAGTATCCTGGAGAGCCTGGGAATTTTTTCTCCCTTAAGACCGTCTGGATAACCTTTGCCATCCCACCTTTCATGATGATTCCTGATTATGGCCTGCTCGTCCGGGTCCAGCCCGAGTGGGGAGATGATATTCGCACCTATCAATGGGTGTGCCTTGATTTGCTCAAATTCCTCATCTGTTAATCTGCCGGGTTTATTCAATATTCTGTCATGAACCCCAATTTTGCCTATATCATGGAGTGGAGCACTTGATTTGAGCTTTAGAATATCTTCATCGTCGCATCCCATTGCACGGGCCACTTTTATGGAATATTCCGTGACCCTGGATGAATGCTGGTGCGTGTAGGGGTCTTTGGCTTCAATGGCACTGACGAGGGACATAAGGGAAGCCATCAGGCTCTGCATGAGGTTATCGTACAGGGCGATATTTTCAATGTTAAGGGCCGTCCTCTCCGCAAGGAACTTTAGGATGAATTCGTCCTCATCATCAAAAGACAAATCATCTTCCTTTTCAGCAACAACAAGGACACCAAAGGGTTCTTTTCTGATGTTAAAGGGTATTACCATGAATCCATTATTGCGACCCGTCCTGTCAACGGGTAATCCAACTTGAAATGACTTGCAAAAAAAGGTCTCCATAAAAGTATTATCAAGGGTTCTATTATTGCCTGAATTCCGTCTCAGACAGGTTCTGGTTCCGGGAGTTATATTTTTTAATCCATAATGAGAAAGAACAAGAAGATTGGAATTCCCCCTGTCATGAATCAAAAAACAAGCTTTTTTTGCTCGGCAGTATTCTATACTCTTATTGACAAGGTATTTATAAAGATCTTCCGATTTGTTTATCCTGGATAGAGAGTCTACAATGTTATACATAATAGTCTGATACCGGATCTTTTTTTCCAGTTCCCTGTTGAGCTTCTCTACCTCTTTTTTCTCTTCCAGTTCCCTATGAAGAAGCAAGTTTTTCTCCATTAAACTCTTCAGTCTAAGCAGTCTCTCAAGAATTAATTTGATATCCTGAAGACGAAAGGGCTTTACTAAAAAATCCGCTGCACCATGATGCATGGCGTCTATGACGACATCCATCGAGGGGTAGCCGGTCATTATAATAACACTTGTTAGCTGGTGGTGTTTTTTTATTCGCTTTAAGGTCTCTATTCCGTTTATCCCGGGCATCATGAAGTCCATAAAGATATAATCGTAGCTGCTTCGTTCAAGCTGTAGAAGGGCCTTTTCACCGTTTTCAGCTACTTCGATATTAGCGATGCCCAGATTCTGGAAATAAAGCTGAAGGGTTTCACGGATCATAGGTTCATCGTCAACGACCATGACCTTTATGGATTCGAGATTGAGGCCGGTCAATGTTTTAGATTCCTGAAGAGCTTCGACTTGCAAAGGTTATATTCTTCTTCCGTCAAAAAGCCTCTTTCTCTGAGAGTAGAAATGCGTTCGAGATCGGATAGAATAGGCGGATAGATATCGTTTTTATTTTCACTATAAAATAAAGGTAACATGCTACCCGCTATAAACGGGGTGGTATTCTTGCTTTCAGGGACGGAGTCCGTTCCAACGGGTTCGGATTTCTCATCCAGGCCCATTATTTTTTTCATTAAACGGAGCTGTTCATAGGCGTCCTGGAGTTCATTAATGAGCTCTCTGTTTTCACGAATCAAGCGGATCTTTTCCCGGACATTATTGAAAATAATTTTAAACTCATCCAATTTGAAAGGCTTTGTAATATAATCATACGCGCCTTCTCTTATTGCCTGGACGGCGGTTTCGAGGGAAGCAAATCCGGTTATCAAAATGACAAAGGTCTCGGGGTAAACTCTTCGCGTTTCCCTTAATACCTCTAAACCGCTGGCCCCGGGCATCATCAGGTCGGTAATAACAAGATCAAACTTCCTGGAACGACAGATATCGATCGCTTTTCGCCCGTCACTGCACAGGGTGACCTCGTCCTCTTCTTCAATAAGGATGGTCTTGAGTGCGGAAAGTAATTTTTTGTCGTCATCTACTATTAATATCTCAAGTTTCATCAGATACCGATTATAGATTACCTTTTATGATATAAGATAAAAAATAAGATCCAGGTCACGCATTCTCATTAAACAACAATCCTGTCATCTCTTCCATCTTGGCAGCCAGATCAAGCAGTTCTCTTGGGGGGATTTCTCTGATGACTTTACCATCCTCTTCTGATATCACTTTGACCATGATATCCCCTGTTCCGTTATGGACCTGTATCTTCAGTTCACGCTGTATTGATTGTACATAGTTGTCCATTGCCTCAGCAATCCGTTCTATTTTGGCACGATTGCTTTCCTCTACCTTCACGCTTTCCCGTTTTTTCTCAAGATGGCTTTTCTCAAGGTTTACGTCTCTCTCCTGCCCGGGATTCGACGTCAATACTCCTGCACTTGAGACCTTCTCTATATCTTTCGGTATTTTAGGTTGAACATGGCTTATTGCCTCCATTTTTTTCACACCTCCTTCCCTGCTCAGGAAGCCTAAGCTTTTTTTAATTTAAAATATCATTACATTTCTGTTCATTTAATTCATCGGCAAAAAATGATAAATTCTTAAATTATAAGTCTCATGCAGCTATCTGGGCTGCTCCCGTGCCGGCCATATTATGGGTCTTCGCTGGATCGATCGGCTCTTTACACTCGGTAGCGACCTGATCCCATGCGTCTTTTAATTCAGTCAGGATGCGGATGCCCTCGTCAAAGGCCGTGATATCTCCGTGGATATCCCCAAGTAGGATCCTCTTGCTTAAATAGGTGTAAATGGAGTCCAGGTTCCTGGCAATCTGACCTCCTTTCTCAAGGTTAAGGCAGCTCTGCAACTCGTTTATGATATCCAGAGCCTTCTGCAGCTTGATTGCCTTCTGTTCGATTTCCTGGTTTATGAAATGATCCCGCGCCTGCTTGAGGCATTGAATCACCTTTTCATAACACATGATCACCAGATCAAGTTTGCCCGCCGTTTCAATACAGGTTTTGTTGTAGCTTTTGGATAATTTCTTGTAACTCATAGATTCCTCCTATCACTTTTTCATATATGATTCATATACTGAACGAATGGGATGTCATATCATCAGATATGCTTTAAAAACATTAGGTTCCAGGATCTACATCCATGCGGACCATGCGGCGTTTATCTGGCCGGTCAACCAGTCACTCTGGCTCTGTATCTTGCTCAAGGCCAGTTCCATAGCGACGAATTTATTGATCATCATCTCCATTTTCCGGTTGAGTTGCGCCTCCATATTTTCGATCTGGGTTTCAAAGCCATCGATACTGTTCTGCAGGGACGTTTTTTTATAGGCGACGTAGCCGTCATTCGCATCCGTGATAAAGCCCAATTGTCGATCGAGCAATTCCGCAATCCCCAGGGTCAGGGTAAAAGTCGTCGCGGAAAGGGTCGTTGTTCCCGTGTAGTTAATGGATAGTCCGTCCGCATTGTTTCCGTCACTATCCAGGGATAGGGTCTGTCCGCTGCCCGTGGCCTCAACGTTGTTTATGGTCCCGGCCACGTTTTTCCCGTACACCTGCGTGGCGGTATTGAGGCCCAGGTCCTCCGTTCCACCGGATTCGGAGACCACGATGACATGCCCGGTTCCATAAGCGTTATGGGTCAGGAGGAGATGGCCCGCGTCGCCACCCGTTCCTTCGGAAGCCGTGATCGTAATGGCATATCTCCCCTCGACCGCTCCGGAATTTGTGTCATTAACGGTCCCGAAATCCAGGTCCGTGATATCGTCCGTATCGATGGTGAAGGAGAGCTGGCTGTCACCGCTCATTGCGTCGGTGATGACGATTTTTCCATTACTGTCCAGGGCAGCGGTAATTTCGTCTTCAAAGACG
Organism: uncultured Desulfobacteraceae bacterium; assembly: GCA_964441135.1. Classification (GTDB taxonomy): domain Bacteria; phylum Desulfobacterota; class DSM-4660; order Desulfatiglandales; family HGW-15; genus CAYTUL01. Next base: position 4,208 of record CAYTUL010000324.1, read on the forward strand.
TCTTCTATGCTGTTAAGGAGGTCACCCACGGTATCCGAAGTGGCATCGTCAATGGTATATGTTCCCGAGACATAGAGCCCGTTTCGTCTTGTCCCTGAAAAGGTGATGGTATCATTATCACTCCCCCCAACCTCACTGAAGAGGGTAGATGGTGTGATAGCGTCTCCGCCCGGTTTGTTTTCCGTGTCTCCCATAAGTTTTTCCGTATATTCCTGGGCGAGCTCGGAATTGATGGCATTGACCACCTCATCGATATCCCACCCGCTCGAAAGACTTACGATGGCTTCCCTGCCCGTGGCATAGTCCCTGATCGTAACTGTCTCATTCCCGCTCAGGGTACCCCCCGGGATGGCCTGGGATCCCGTGACCGTGGTCTGTGTGGCCGGCTGGGTGATCGTCACATCATAGGAGCCGCCCACCGTATCATCCGAATGGCTTATGTACTCGAGATTGGGATTAGTGGACGAGCCGTTTGCGATGAAGAGATCTCTCACATCATTGAAATTGGACTCGAGGGCATCGGTGAGGTCATCGCTATCGATACTCAGGTTCAGATCCTCGTATTTCCCTTCTTCGGTGTTTGTGAGATCCAAGGTGATCCCGATGAGCGCCAGGCTGTTGAAATCGGTGGAGAGCCCCGTGATTGTCTGGTTTACCACGGTGATGAGCTCTGATTTCACCGAAGAAAGGGTCCCGTCTCCAAAAAGGATTCCACCGGTCTCTTCCGTATCCTCATCATAGCTGAACTGGGTATTGATATACTCCATGATCTCATTGTACGAGTCTACCAGATCCTGAATCTTGGATTTAACCGTCGTGATATCCCTCTCCACTTTGAGACTGACGGTGGTACTGCTGTCTTCGCCCACCAGATTGAGGGTCACGCCCTGGATGACTCCGGATATCGTATTGGACGAATTGGTTATGGTCACGTTATCGACAACGATTTCGGCGTCTTCACCTGCCGCTACCTGCATGGACCTGCCTTCGGTAGTCATGGAAATCGTACCGAAATCGAGGGTGCCGCCGTACTCGTTGTTTGCGATCAAGGAGAGGGAAAGCTGGCTGTCTCCGGCATCGTCATCGGTAAGGATGATCTTTCCATCGGAAACGCTCGGGGTCGCCGTTCGGGTGGTCTCCCCGAAGGCGTCGTCCCCACCGTCACCGTCATGGATCTTATCCAGGAGGTCTTGTATGTCGTCCGTGTCTTTATCCGTGATCGTGTAGGTGATCGTGCTGACTGCGGTGCCGTCTCCCCTGGTTCCGGATATGTTGATGGTGTCCCAGTTCGAGATATCGTTGCCAAAGGGGTTTGCGGTAACAGTATTGAATGTCAGGGC
>CAYTUL010000325.1:0-5522 GCA_964441135.1 uncultured Desulfobacteraceae bacterium
AATACCCGGATCGTGGACTGTGTGTCAAATGTAAAGATCTGACCCCCCTCCAGCTAAAAGGTCAAACAAATTCTCCGGGCTGTCATCGGGTTCTATGTTGAGCAATCCCGCTACCCTGTCCATCACCTTGTCTGAAAGGAAGGTACTGGCCTCCATGCGAAATTTTTCAATGACTGCCGGGACGGGAAGGGGATTTTCCGGTTCTCCTAAGGGGTGGGACACCTTTCCCCTAAAGTCTCTCCCGTCCACCATGCGGACTTCGACAATGGAGCCCCTTTGACCGGGATACAGGCCGTCCACTTCAGGATCAATCTCCACCCTGACCTTTTTCATATATTCCATAAGGACCTTACTGGTAAAATGTCTCTCCCCGAAGGAATCAAAGTCATTCCTCCCCAGGAGGGCCCTTGCGGATAGGGCATAGGGGATATTAAAATAGGCGTCCCCCCTGCTCCTGATATCATGGATCTCCGTCTCCACGGCGACCCTATAGGTCCGGACCATAATCTTTTCTATATTTCTCGGATCAGGCCTATTCTCTTCCAGAATCTTTCGAAAGGCGTCAATGGACGGGTGCAGGTGCCTGCATCCGGGATAGGGCTTCAGATACCCCCCCCGGATGGCATATTCATGTGTGAGTGGGTGATCCACCGGCGGGTCGGGAGCCCGTCCCAGATAGGCCGGATAGAAACCCTCTTCAATAATCCGGGGATAGCCCCCGTGGCCCTTTCCGGCCATGGCGGCCGCCAGGATACCGCTCCGGACGGCCATAGCCACCTGAAGGGGCTGGGTAGCACCGCACTTGAAGGAAGACATCAGCCCCGCGCAGCCCTGAGCGGCCAGGCACAGGGCGTTACGGGTCCTGGAGACATCATATCCTTCAATGACGCATGACGCGGCGGCGGCCGCGTAGGGAGCCGTTATGGAAGTGGGATGAAAGCCCCTGGATGTAAATTCCGGATTCCCCCCGCGGGCAAGGCGTACCATGACATCGTATCCCCCCATGACGGCCCTGTCGATTACATCCCATCCGGACCTTTTTGCGAGGGCAATGACTGCCGGTATAACTGCCGCCGCCGGATGGCAGGCACCCTCCCTGGAACCGTCCTCGTATACAGAGGCGTTAATGGCGAAGGCCCAGAACATGGCGGCGTCCGCGGTCCCTACCCTCAGGGTACCGCTCGCAGGCCATGCGCGGCCGTCTTGGAGCCGGGTGCACTGTCCCGTTAAATCGCCGAAGGCCTCGCTCCTGCATCCCACAAAGGCCGATGCTATGGCATCCAGCATGTGCAGGCGGATCAGGGAACGATCATCTCCCGATAGAGGAGCCGCACCGATCTGATGGACGAGCCGGGCAAGGTATCCGGCTATGCCTTCATCCTTTTCAATCATCCTTTTCCTCGTCTCCCTGTTTCTCGAAGATGACGGAGAAGATGTATTCCTTTCCGGCCCTGATATGCGCCCTGATCAATTCCTTAGCCCACTCGATATCCCGCAGACGGATTGCCTTGAATATCTCATCGTGTTCCTTGACTACTTCCCGTGCGCGATCCTCCCCCAAGCCCTCAATCCGGTGCCTCAGAAAGATCCGCTGGTATACCTCTGTAAAATAATCGGTCAGGTAATGGTTTCCTGAGATCCGGATATAACTGGCGTGAAATTCCTGATCAAGGACGAATCTCCCCCTGCTCACACGATCCGCCACGGCCTTCTCATAGAGTCTCTTTTGCCTGTCCAGTGCCTTGAGACTGCCGGGGTTTAATCCCCGGATCGCCTTTCCTATGGTCCCCAACTCCATGATCTCCCTGATCTCGTACAGGCACTCCGCTTCCTCTCTTGTGATCTGGTGAACCCTGTACCCCTGGTGCGGGACAAAATCCAGAAAACCTTCATTGGCCAGGATACTGAGCGCGTTGTTCACGGGCGTACGGCTGACACCCAACTGGTTGGCCAGGTCAATAAAAACGAGACGCTGCCCGGGAATGATATCGTAATTCGACATCATATCCTTAATCTTACGGTAGACCATCTGGGTAAGATTTATTTCAGCCTTCTCGTTCAGCATTTTTTGGCCTCGATTCCCGCCGCTCATCATAATCAAATCTATCCCTTATATTTTGCTGGGACCTCCAGATTCAGGAGTTTGGTAATATTAAGGCCGAACATGTTGGCAAAATCCTGATGGGTAATGGGGGGATAACCCCACCCCTGCTGGAGCTCCTCGGAGATCTCCAGATTCAGGACCGCCTGGACGGAGAGGTCCGCGGGTGAAGCGGGCCAATCGGTCCCGAAGATCAGCCTTTCACTGGTCAACAGGATATTCATGACCGATCCCACCACATGGGCCAGCTTCATGGGGGCGTAATACCAGGGCCCGAGCATGCCGCTCATGCCTATATACAGGTTATTGTGCTTCCAGGCCAGGGCGTTAAGCTCGTCATTCTGGGGCCAGCCGAAATGATAGGCGACTACCTTCAGTTGGGGGAAAGCAAGACAGATATTGTCCAGAAGCATGGGATGACAATATTCCATATGCCCCCCGACTGCGAATCCCGTATGAATGAAGACCGGGATATCCAATTCCGCGCATTTCTCATAGAAGGGGAACATATCCGGATGGTTGAAGGGACCGCCGTCTTCCGGTGAATAAACCTTCGTACACCTGAACCCGTAATTCTTGTGGAGAATCTCCAATTCCGCGATCGCGTTCTTTACTCCCCGGTTCAGATGGGGCCCCACGTTTGAACAGCCGATAATGCGGTCCGGATATTTTTCCATGGCCTCGATCGTATGATAGTTGGTAGAACAGGGAACGCCGTTATGGGACATGGTTAAAAAGGATTCTCTCAGCATGCATGCCATGTCGACCCCGGCCTCATCCATGGCGCCAATGAGCCCCTCCACGGTCCAGTCCGAGGGTTTTTCCCGTTTTTCTTTGGTAATGGGGTTGGTATTCCACCATTTTCCCGTGGGCGATTCCGCCGGCTTGGAAAAATAATCCGATGCCGGATAATAACTGATATGCTTACGGAACTCCCAGGGCATAATATGGGCTTCGCAATCCACGATAAAAAAATCTTCTGCCTTAGGCTTTGCCATGATATACTCCTTTCCTCCGATTCCTTGTTTTATTATAGAGACCCTTCCGTTCCATCCCTCTTTATTTACATGCAATCTTACGCCCTTTTATCTGTTTGTCAAGCATTATTACGGAGAGAAATCAGAAAGACACGAAATGGCCTATTATTTTAATATAATAGTTATATCTTATATTTATACACTATGCATCTTCCTATGGCCCTATTTTTAAGTCTGCATTTTATGGTTGACATCTGGAAATTCACCATGCTACATTGCATGCAATTAATCAAAGGAGATTTCTATGGCACGATGGATATATATGGGAAAAGACCTGAAAGGCACGCTACTCTGGGAGGCCCTGAAAAAAGCGGAGGGAGTTGATTTCTTGGACAGTATCCCTACATCCGGGGACCTTGAAAACAGGGACCTCGTCATTGAGACCTTTTCCGACGCGGACCGGAAGGAAGAGGCTTTAAGGGCCCTGTCCGGTTGCCGGGAATGGCAAGGGACCGTCGCATCCCTTATCGAAAGGGATTCCGCCACCTACTGGGCCGTACGCGGCGGAATAGGGGGAAGATTTGTGGGATTCCTTTTGGCGCCCGGGGCCGGCAAAACCGGTTCCATTGAACTGTTTCGGGGAGAGATCACGGATCAGGCGGCCATAGACCGCACCGTCAAGGCATTTCAAGAGCTTGAATTCTTAGTGACGGTCTGCAAAGACCAGGCGGGAGGAATCCTTTCAAGGGTCCTGGCGGGTATGATCAACGAAGCCGCCCTTATGGCCCAGAACGGGATAGCCTCCGTGGACAAGATCGACAACATGATGCGCCTTGCCGCCAATTTTCCCATGGGACCCTTCGAATGGGCGGACAGGATCGGTCTGGACAAGCTCCTTGCGCTGCTCGAAACCCTTACGAAGGAATTCGGCCCCATGTACCAGCCCTGCCCCCTGATCCGGCGCAAAGTCGAGGCCGGGAAGCTGGGAGTAAAGACCGGAGAAGGATTCTATAACTACGCCGAAGGAGGGGCACGATGAAAGAGATATACAGGGTACTGGTCATAGGCGCGGGGGTAATGGGACATGGCATCGCCCTGGTCTGCGCGCAGGGCGGTATCCACACCGACCTGGTGGATACGGATCAACATTTTCTTGAGACTGCGCTCTCCAAGATCAGGAAATTTTTAGGGGGCAGCGTCGAACGGGGAAAGATCCCTCAAGAAGATGCGGATCGGATCATGGAGAGGATATCCACGACCACGGATTTACAGGCCGTTGCAGGAAAGGCTGATCTGGTCATCGAAGCCATCATCGAGGATAAGGCCGCGAAGGAAAAGCTGTATGAACGGCTCAATACGCTCTGCGATCCGTCAGTCATATTTGCCTCCAACACGAGCCAGATCTCCATCACGGAACTGGGGCGCGCCTCCGGCAGGCCGGATAGATTCACGGGGATGCACTGGTTTAACCCGCCGGCCCTCATGAAGCTTATCGAGATCCCGAGGGGATTCCAGACCAGCGATGAAACCGTTGAGACTATCGAATCCCTGGCTAAGCGGCTGGGAAAGGTGCCCATGGTCTGCAAGGACTCTCCGGGATTCGTCGTGAACCGAATCCTCAACGTATGGTACAATGAGGGCATGAGGTTACTTGACGAGGGCGCGGCCGGCGTGGAGGACATTGACCGGGCCATCCGGGACGGGGGCGGCTTCCGTATGGGACCCCTCCAATTGAGGGATTTGGTCGGACTCGATACGGCCCTTCTCATCACAGAATCCCTTTATAAGGCCCTCGGGCATGAGAAGTTCAGACCCTGCCAGTGCCTCCGGGATCGGGTGGCGGCAGGCCATTTCGGCCGGAAGACGGGAAAGGGGTTCTATGAATATGGAAAGGATTAACATATTGATTAACCAGGGTCCTACCTGAATTACTGCATTTTAGAAAAGGGTTCAAGGATTCGAGTGAAATGCACTCCTAAAACCCTTGACCCCTCGGACCCTCGACCCTTTTATTATCCTATTATCTTTTACATCACGGGAGAAATCACTATGGAAAATGTGGTCATTGTAAGCGGAGTAAGGACACCGATCGGCTCCTATGGCGGGACCCTGAAGGATCTGCATGTAACGAAATACACGGCCCTTGCCCTCAATGAGGCGGTCAAAAGGGCCGAAATCGATCCGGATCAGGTCGATGATGTAATCATGGGGCAGGCCTATCAGAACGGCGAGTGCGCTAACGGGGCCCGGATGGCACTCCTGGAGGCCGGATGGCCCGAAGGGGTACCGGGTGTCACCATGGACCGCCGCTGCTGTTCCGGTCTGGATGCAATCTTTTTCGGTGTCATGAAGATACAGACCGGAAATGCCGACATCATCGTGGCCGGCGGCATGGACAGCATGAGCCAGGCCGAGCTTTATGTCCCGGGAGATATCAAGTGGGG
>CAYTUL010000326.1:0-5498 GCA_964441135.1 uncultured Desulfobacteraceae bacterium
CGGATATTGTAACGGCATAGAAAACTATTCAAGACACTTGTCGGGAAGGACTGCAGGATCAAGGCCATGGTGCCTCATAGATTATTTCCCGGAGGATTTCCTCACTGTTATTGACGAATCACACGTAACGATACCGCAAATTCGCGGTATGCATAACGGCGACCGTGCACGTAAGGAGACCCTTGTTGAATACGGCTTTCGCCTCCCTTCGGCACTTGACAACAGGCCCCTCAAATTTGAGGAATTCAAAGCAAAGGTAAAGCAGGCTATCTATGTCTCCGCCACTCCAGGACCTTACGAACTTGAGATCTCCGAGGCCTTAGCGGAACAGATCATACGTCCGACAGGGCTCATTGATCCGGAGATGATCGTCTGCCCGGCCGTTAATCAGGTCGATGACCTTTTAGGAAGGATCAGGGAAAGGGTGGCGAAGAATGAGCGGGTCCTCGTCACAACCCTCACGAAAAGAATGGCGGAGGATCTCACGGAATACTACGATGAATTAGGTGTCAGGGTGAGGTACCTCCATTCGGATATAAAAACCATAGAGAGGATGGAGATAATACGGGATCTGAGATTAGGTGAATTCGACGTTCTTATCGGTATCAATCTATTGAGGGAGGGCCTGGACCTGCCCGAGGTCTCCATGGTTGCCATACTCGACGCGGACAAGGAGGGTTTTCTCCGCTCCGAGAGGTCCCTGATACAGACAAGCGGGAGGGCTGCCAGGAATGTCTACGGTACCGTCGTACTCTACGCAGACCAGGTCACGGGCTCGATGGAAAGGGCCATTAGTGAAAGCAGTCGCCGACGCCGAATACAGCTTGAATATAACGAAGAGCATAATATTACTCCCGAATCCATTCGAAAGAACATCGATAACATCCTTGGCTCCGTCTACGAGGCGGATTATGTGACCGTTCAGGCAGTGGCCGAAGAGGAGCGAGGGTACCTCACTCCGGATGTTATCCGTGAGATAATCCAGGATCTTGAAGCGAAGATGAAAGAGGCCGCTTCCAGGCTGGAATTTGAAGAGGCGGCCCGCTTCAGAGATGAGATAAGGGCCCTTCAAAAGGATGAGCTTAAAGCATGGGGGTAAAATATTCATTATGAATATGAAAACGAAAATTTTTATATTTCTGATTATTCTCGCTTTAGTTGATATCGTCATTCCCATACCTTTTACCACCATTTTATTGATATATATCCTGATAGAAAAACCCCTGTGGTTCAGAAAAATCGTCATGGATATATACGGTGTTTGATCTCAATTGACGATCTATTTCCAGGGTGGTAACATTCTTTTGTTTTTATAAAGAACCTTTGGGTCGTCGGTTCCCTTTATTGGAGAGGTTGAACCCGGTTTCAAGGGCTGAGGAGTATCCGGTTTATGCTTAAGGCCAAAGATATTATGACAAGGGATATCATAACCGTCCCGCCGGAGATGGAGATTGTCCAGGCAGCAATGATCCTTCTTGAAAAAGGTATTAATGGTGTTCCGGTTATGAAAGGAGGTAAGCTCGTGGGTATCCTCTGTCAGAGCGATCTGATCGCGCAGCAGAAAAAGCTGCCTATCCCGTCGGTTTTTACCCTCCTTGACGGTTTCATTCCATTGAGTTCCACAAAGCACCTGGAAAAAGCGGTTCGGAAAATAGCCGCCACCAACGTCAGCGACGCCATGACAACCGAACCCGTAACGGTCAATCCGGATACAGGCGTTGAAGAGATCGCGAGTCTGATGTTAGACAGGAATTTTCATTCCATTCCCGTGGTAGATAAAGGGAAACTTGTGGGAATCATAGGAAAGGAAGATATCCTTAGGACCCTAATGCCGACCCCTTGATTGAAGGGGGTCATTTCAAGGAAAGGAGATAATGCATTGTTCTTATTTCCTGGTGGTGTCAGTTGTCGGTTGTCCGTGGTCAGTTGTTGATTTCATTTGAAAGCCTTACGTGAAAATCCGGTCTAATTTGCGATTCGCTGCACCTGACGGAATCGATTGTCATTTTTAATACCGACCACGGACAACTGACAATAAACAACGGACACTACCCATTTCCTGATGTATCAATGAATCATTTCTTTCAGGAAAAGGGCTTCTGTCTTAAAATAAAGGATGGAACGAGGGTATGCAATGACAGCAAAAGTAATATTGGTCTGCTCGGAAGGGGATGTAAAAAAAATATATCTGGATCACATTAAACCGCTCGGGGTTGAAGTACACACGGTTTCATCCTTGGGGGGGCTCCACAAATTATTGACTAAAAATTCCTACAATGGTCTGATGATCGATATCAAATCGAAGATAAAGTCACCCTATTCTGAAAAGATATTAACTCATGATATACTCGATCTGTTTCCCGTGGTTCAATTGAAATATGACGAAAAAACCGGAATTATACAGACATTATATTTCGGACAGTCCTCGGGAGGCGGTACCATTGATGATTTCATCAATAGGGAATGCCGGGCATTTCAAGCAAGGTCAATCCGGTCAAGTTTAAGAAAGGAAATCCACTTTAATATCATCCTGTCAAAAAATGGTGACTTTTCCCAAGAAAATACCAGACGAAGCATAACCATCGATGTTTCTAATGGAGGGGCTTTTATATATTCTACCGACAGTTGGAAAATAGAAGAAGAAGTGATGTTTGTAATAAAAGAATTAAAGGACAACAGGCCTATCCAGGGAGAACTCAGATGGATTCGATCCTGGGGAGAAACGATGCAAATCCCGGGGATCGGTATACGATTTAAGAAGATACATGAGTCCCAACTCAAGGAAATTCTTGATAAAGGGTGTTTATCCTGAAAAACACCGGAGATCCCTTTTAAAAGTGTCTTCATTTCATTGGAAGATATTCCATATAGAACCGGTAGAAGGCTGCAAGGATCAGGGAATGGGTAATGTATCCTTCTTTTATTAGGCGTGGGATCTCATGAAGAGGCCTGATCACTACCTCGATGTCCTCCTTTTCATCCTGCTTTTGTTTTCCTGCAAGAAAGACGTCTCGGGCAAGAAAAGTATAGCAACGATTATTCAGAAAAGCGGGATTCGCGTGAACTTCACCTAAGAGGATCATTTCTGAATCACTATACCCTGTTTCTTCAAGAAGCTCCCTGCGAGCGGAACCTTCGGGGGAATCTCCCTCCTCAATGATTCCACCGGGGATTTCCAGGGTAATTTCACCTATCCCGTGACGGTACTGGCGTATGAGGATCACCTCCTCCTGTCCGGTTAAGGGGATAACATTCACCCAATCCCTGGATTCCAGGATATAGAAATCATGTTCCCTATGGGTCCTGGGGGAAACGGTACGATCTGTGCGGAGATTGAAAATCCGAAACGATTTGTCTTTTTTACTGGAGATCAGTTTCCATGGTTTCAAGGGCATAGGATTTACCTCCGGAGAAATCCCTTTCACTTTCCTTATAGATTCGACTTTAACGAGTTCTTTCCCGTAGGAGAGGACCTATATCATAGATTTTCGAATGGCTAAACGATTATTAAAGACCTCAGGATTGACAGTATTATGTAACCTCTCCTTCAAAAAACCGGCGTATATCCGAGAGTTCATGGGTCATGGGTATCTCAGGGAGACTTTCCAAAAAAAAACGACCATATCTGCTTCTGATAATTCGGGAATCAAGGATGGAGATGACTCCTCTGTCAGAGCTTTTTCTGATCAGTCTACCGAGTCCCTGTTTGAGAGAGATGATGGCGGAAGGAAGCTGATATTCCATAAATGAATTTCCACCCTGATTCCGGATAGACTCGATACGAGCCGCGACAAGTGGGTCACCGGGTGAATCAAATGGCAGTTTATCCACGATTAGGCAGCTCAGGGCCTCTCCGGGCACGTCTACTCCCTGCCAGAAGGAGCCGGTTGCAAGCAACACGGAATGGGTATCCTGCTTGAACCTCTCCAGAAGTTCCGATCGAGGAGCGTCTCCCTGTTTATAGGCATTGTAGGGTATTTCCCCCGCTATTTGCCTGTGGACGATATTCAGGATATTATAGCTGGTAAACAGGATCAGGGCTCGACCGGATGTAATTTTCAATAAATCCATAATTCTGACTGCGACTCTTTCACCAAAGTCAGGGGCGCCGGGGACCGGGAGGTCCTTTGGGACATACATGAGGGCCTGTTTATTGAAATCAAAATGGGACGGATATATACCTTCGAGTCTGTGCTCCGGAATACCCAGACGGGATCTGATATAGTCAAAGCTACCTTTTGCGGAAAGGGTGGCGGAGGTAAAGATGACCGTTTTTACCTTGTCGTATAAAAGCTCCTTCATATTCATACTGATATCAAGCGGCGAGGAGTGGAACACAATTCCGCGCTTTCGTTTTTCATACCAGTCGAGCCAGCCCGCGCCTTTATAAGAGAAGACCGTTTCCAAAGACCGTCCCAATTCCTCAGCCCTGCCCGCAAGGACCTGGTCCGCCCTTTCTTGAATAAGGTTGAGACCTCTCCTGATATCCCTGGATGGTCCCTCACGAAGCCTGATGAGCGATTCTTCGGTTAGCCGGCCTTTATCTCCGGATTCGATGAAAATCCTAAGGAGCTGTTCTATCAAGCCCCTCAATAGATTGAGATGTTTTGACAGTTCCCCTTGATTTATTTTAATATACTTTTTAATCTCCTTTTCCGCGTCATTTACAAAATCTATCAATTGCCCCGTGCTGATACTGACCCCGAAATAGTTGGTGGCGATCTCTTCAATGTTATGGGCTTCGTCAAAGACGCTCACCTGAAAGCGCGGGATGATCTCCCCGAATCCCCCCTTTTTAACCATAAGATCCGCGAAAAATAAATGGTGATTCACTATGATTAACTGGGCTTTAGCCGCTCGTTTCCGGAGGTTATTGAGATAACAGCTTTCCATATGGACGCAGTCGGATCCCAGGCATTGATCCGAAGTGGAAGAGATGTGATCCCAGATGGGATCATTATCCGAAAGCCATGGAAGCTCCGCACGATCGGCGAATACAGTCTGCGTCAGCCAGGCTTCAATTTTTTTTCTAATAGACTCTTTGACCGGCTCAAGCAAAGACTGGATGGAAAAAAATTGATGATATTTATGCAGACAGAGGTAGTTTCTTCTACCTTTCATCAGCACCGAATCTGTTCCAAGTCCGGTCGCCTTTGAGATTAAAGGGATATCCTTGAAAAAGATCTGCTCCTGGAGGTTCTTGGTCCCGGTAGAAATTACGCTTTTTTTCCCGCTCATAATAATAGGTACAAGATAACCGAAGGTTTTACCCGTGCCTGTGCCCGCTTCAATGATCGCCGGCACCTTTTTCATGATAGAATCCCTGATTATTCGGGCCATACCAATCTGAGAAGGTCGAAATTCAAAGCTATCGAGCGACCGGGCGAGGTTCCCTTTCTCTCCAAATACATCTTCGATAGAGCGCGGTGTGTGCAGCATAGAAAGAATATAATTTCCCGGAGATAATACGTCAATAAACAATACGGAATGGTTTATAT
>CAYTUL010000327.1:0-5471 GCA_964441135.1 uncultured Desulfobacteraceae bacterium
GGCAGATCCTGTATGTCGCAGGTGGCCAACCCATGCTATCTCATGCTTCGACTTTCCTGTCCTCACATGAAGGGTAGGAGAGTCAGGTAGTTTGACGGAATCTTAAAAGTCATTCATAATCAGTACGTTTCAAAGGGGTAGGAAATATGCTAAGCCGTTGCAGGGCCCTGGATTTAACAGACAGCAGGGGATTCCTATGTGGAAAAATCCTTGCCGAGCTGGGCGCGGACGTAATCAAGATTGAGAGACCCGGAGGGGACCCATCGCGAAGACGCTCGGCCTTCTGGAACAATGTACCTGATCCGGAAAAAAGCCTGTATTGGTTTGCCTACAACTCGAACAAGAGAGGTATCACATTAGATATTGAGACCGCTGACGGCAAAGAGATATTCCTCGAACTTGTCAAGACCGCAGATTTTATCATCGAATCATTCCCACCGGCTTATCTGGATCGTCTGGACCTGGGCTATTCAAGCCTCAGCGATATCAAAAAGGGAATTATTGTGGCCTCCATTACACCCTTTGGCCAGGAAGGCCCCTATCGTGATTGTAAAGACTCGGATCTAATCGTCATGGGCATGAGCGGGACATTATATCAGACCGGGGAGTCTGACGGTCCTCCTGTCCATATAAGCATACCCCAGGCCTGCTTGCATGCGGGGGCCGACGCCGCCGTGGGCTCCATGGTCGCCTACTACCACAGGGAAAAGACCGGTGAAGGGCAGCATGTTGATGTCTCCATGCAGCAAAGCGCGGCCTGGTTTCAGGGAAATGCCGTACCCATATGGGAGCTTGACGGGAGGATCCTGGGGAGGTCCGGAGCTTTCCGTGCCGGTACGAGTAAAGACAGTGCAGATCAAAGACAGGTCTGGCCCTGCAAGGACGGACATGTTTTTTTTAACATAATAGGCGGCAAACAGGGAGCAAAGACCTTGAGGGGCCTCGTGAAGTGGATGGACCGGGAAGGATTGGCGACAGACTTTCTATTGAACATGGAATGGGAAAAGTTTGACATGTGGAAAGTAACCAAGGAAGAAATGGACCGGATTTCCATCCCTCTGGGTGAATTTTTCCTTAAACATACGGTGAAGGAACTCCTCAGAGGCGCTGTAGCCAATCAGATATCGATCGGCCCCCTGTTCAGCATGGAGGATCTGTTGACCGATGAGTGCCTGAAGGCTCGTGAGTTCTGGAAAGGAATCGAGCATCCGGAATTGAAGGCCCGGATTACCTATCCGAGACAGTTTGTTAATTCCTCGGAAAAGGAATGTGCCACCCGGTTCAGGGCACCGTTAATCGGTGAACACAACGAAGAGATCTATCGTGAGATCGGGCTTTCAAAAAAGGATATGATTCTGTTAAAGCAGACGGGTGTTATATAGTTTGAGGGTGACTGATTTCTCCGTGCCATGGATTCTGTAACCAAACGAGATTACGCAAAATGAAGGTGGCGTAGGGCATAGGGCGCAAGGCACAGGGCTATAAGCAAAAAGGGGTGTGAGCTTTGGATATGGAGACCAGGGAAGGCGTATTTAGCGGTATTACGATACTTGCCCATTGCACGGCGATCGTCGGCCCGCTCACCATGAAATTTTTCGCGGACCATGGGGCAAGGGTAATACGCGTGGAAACGGGCACGAGACCGGACGTCATGAGGACATCGGCTCCCTATAAGGATAACCGGCCCGACATAAACGGCGGGGGCTATTTTAATTATTATAATTCAAATATCCTGAGTCTTTCTCTGAATATGAAACATCCCAAGGCCGTCGAGATAACGAAGAAACTCGTGACCGAATGTGATGTTTTTATGGAAAACTGGGCGCCGGGTGTCATTGAAAAGTGGGGCCTTAGCTACGAGGAGTTGAAAAAGATCAAGCCGGATATCATCATGCTGCGGCAGAGCGGATACGGTTCCTGGGGTCCCTATTCCAGGTTGCAGGCCTTTGGCATGGTTCTGGTTCCCATAGCCGGTATCCCCAATTTTATCGGATGGCCCGATAGGGAACCGCTACCCGTTGGGGTGTCCGCCTATACGGACTGCATCAGCCCGCGGTTTGCCTCAGCTGCCTTGATTGCCGCTCTCGATTACCGTAACAAGACGGGCAAGGGCCAGCTACTGGACCTATCTCAGTTTGAGTCGGCCGTCTACTTCGTCCTGCCCGGACTACTCGAATATATTTCAAGCGGAAAAGAGCCCAAAAGGATCGGCAATTCTTCCCCTTTCTCCGCTCCCCATGGAGTGTATGCCTGCAGGGGCGATGACCGGTGGTGTACAATCGCCGTGTCCGATGACCAGGAGTGGAAAAACCTGTGTGATGTTATGGGCAAGCCTGAATACATAGGGGACGAACGCTTCTCAACCCTGACGAAGAGAAAAAAGAATGAAGAAGAATTGAACAGGCTGATCGGTGAATGGACTGCCGGGCTTGAGGCCGAAGAAGTAATGAAACGTCTCCAGGGGGCAGGCGTGCCTGCCGGTGTCGTAAAAAACACGGCCGATATATATAACGATCCACAATTAAGGTCGCGCAATATTTTCTGGCCCATGGAACACAGCCAGGTAGGTAAGTTTACCCACCTGGGCCAGAGTTTTACATTGTCAAAAACACCGTCACAACCCTATTCTCCGAGCCCGCTGCTCGGTGAACACACGGAGTACGTCTGTACCAGGATATTAGGGATGTCCGACGAAGAGTTTGTCAGCCTTTTACAGGAAGGCGTTTTTGAATAGAGGAGCTAATAGGAACAGATACTATAAGGAGGAAAAGGATGTTAGAGTTTGAAAAGGCAGGTGATTTCGATGATGTTATCTATGAGAGGAGCGGTTATGTCGCCCGTATTACCTTAAACAGGCCGGATACCTTGAATACCGGTGTAAAAGACTTCGGAAAAGCGCTGACTGTTGTTGAAGAGGCGGACGATATCAAAGTCCTCATCATAAAAGGCGCCGGAAGGGCCCTCGCCGCAGGGGCCCCGTTGAACGAAGTGGGTTTTGTGTATGGATGGAAAGAGCCGAAGCATGGGGA
Source organism: uncultured Desulfobacteraceae bacterium (assembly GCA_964441135.1). Classification (GTDB taxonomy): domain Bacteria; phylum Desulfobacterota; class DSM-4660; order Desulfatiglandales; family HGW-15; genus CAYTUL01. The sequence goes on from CAYTUL010000327.1 coordinate 3,030, forward strand.
AAAGGCCGGCCGCACTCCCATACGTAATAGACTTAAATTTGACCGGAAAACCTTCTATGAAGGTGCGAAAAGGCTGTTGTTTTTTCCCAAGATAACCATAGTGCAGGCCCATGGTTACATGCTCGGAGAGTCCATGGATCTCTTTATTCAGTGTGATTTTATTGTGGGTGCCGAGGACTGCAAGTTTGGCGAGATCGAAGTGAGGCTCGGGATACCCAGTGTAACGATCACGCCTCTGATGATATTACGATGCGGGCTGACAAATGCCATGGACCTGTGCCTCACGGGCAGGATGATAGACGGGAAGGAGGCCCTTCGAATGGGTCTTATCAATCGATCTGTTCCCCTTGAGAAGCTGGAAACGGAGGTCAACAGGTATGCCGAGGGTTTTTCACGCTTTCCTTTCGACGGGATCGCCATGGGAAAGGCATCGAAACAGATGGTTTTTGATATGATGGGAATAACCAGCGGTTTGACCAATTCCTGGATGATGCATACGATGCAGACCAACATACATTTTGAACCCGATGAGTTTAACTTTTTTAAAGCGCGAAGGGATATGGGGGTAAAAGAAGCTATTCACAAGAGGAATAAGTTTTATGAATTTTTAGATAAATAAGATCTCGCGGTTCAGCTTTCCGGCCCGTTTCCATTGTCGATATCGGATGAGGAAGAAACTTCCGTATCATCATGATTTCCTCCCAGGTCAATTTCATCCCAATCTTCCAGTGAAACGGAATCCTTATCGATAGTACCGATAAAGGTCTTTAGCTCCTGGTTGTCCTCCGTCTCTTCATCATCCAGGTCAATGCCTCCTGATGAATTTTTATATTTCTTTTGATTGGAACCCCTCCTTGACTCCATTTTTTCATACTCTCTCTGGCAGGAAATACATCGTGTCGCGTCGGGTACAACGGATAACCTCTCCTTGCTTATTCTTTCACCGCACTCTTCACACCAGCCGAAATCCTCGTCCTGATAAATCTTGTCTAAGAGTTTATCAATTCTTTTCAGGTCGGAATATTTTCTCTCCAGAAAGCTGTAGTACTGTTGTGCTGATATCTCATTATCCGCGCGATCAATTTCCTCAAAGGATCTGAAGGAAATGTTATCCTGTTCTTCTCTCCTGCGGTTTTCCTTTAGATTTCGAATGACCGCTTCGATCTCGGACTTTTTTAATAAAATTTCTCTAATGAAAATTTCACGAGAATCTTCGGACTTTGATTTTCTAACATTATCCATGATATTTCCCCTGCTTTTTTCCTTCAGGTGAAAAGAGAGAGAATGATAATCCTTTTTTTTACTTTGTCAATAATAATTTTATATGATTAAATGATAAGTGATAACAGGTAGTTATCCCTTTTTAATGGAGATCGGATATTTGGAAAATCGAATTTGAAGGAATGTATTCAGCGCTACACATTTATCGGATTTTTTATTCGTTCTTCGGGATTAACTCAATATTCTGTTCAAAGGTTCCACCACCTGATATTTCGACTGTTGCTCTCTCTTTTTTATACCCCTTGGCCCCTATTTTCAATTTCCATTTTCCATCGTCGAGATTAACCAGTTCATAATAGCCGGATGAGTTTGTATTGGTAGCATGACTACCATCACCTTTGCATTTTACCAGGGCATTTTTAACCGGGTTCCCGGTTTTTTGATCCGTGACGATTCCATGAATTGCCGTAAGATTTGGGGGAGGACCACCCGTATACTGGTCGGCCCCAATAAGGGCTGACTCTTCAGTATCCTTCTTTTTAGCGCGATACATGCGGGTTGTTCCTTCAAAAATCACGCCCTGATCCATTACCACGGTGGGGGCCTGTATATTCCCAAAAACCTTGCCGGGCGCATGAATATCAACTCTCTGATCAGCGATAATTTCACCGTGTACCTCACCGCTGATAACAATATAGGATACGTGAATATTCCCTTCAATAAATCCTTCTTCGCTGATCAAAAGAGTTCCCTTGGAGGAAATGTCTCCAATGAAATGTCCATCTATCCGGATGGATCCATTGAAAGTCAATTTGCCCTTCCACTCTGTATTTCTTCCGAGATACGTTATGGCTTTTTCGGTCTTCTTCATGTTTTTGATCCTGTTCTCAAAAAGTTCATCTGATATTAAATACCCGGTCTTCAGAGGCTATTTCATGGCAAACAGCCCTGAAATCCTGAAATCACGATGGCCCGAGACAACGGGTTCTTTAACCGACATGGGGAGGTATGACCGCTATGTTCCCATTAATCCTGCTGACTCCCGGCACCCCCTTTGCCGTCTTGACGATACCATCTTTTTCTTCTTTGGTGTTCACAAAGCCGGTTATGTCGGCCACTCCCTTTTCGGATACTTCAATATGAAAGGTAACGGGGTTGAAGTTGTTTTTCATAAGCGCCGCCTTGATTTTTTTCATCAAGGATAAACGATCCATTGCATCC
>CAYTUL010000328.1:0-5463 GCA_964441135.1 uncultured Desulfobacteraceae bacterium
GAGCCTATTATCTCTGTGACCAGGTCCTGAGGACCCGGTTTTTAAATCTAATAAAGCAATCGCCACCGCGATTTCTTTCAAACTTTCCAGGCAGAGCCAACGGCTCTAACCTGGCCAAGAGGGCCAGGTATTCTGGAAAGACACAAATAGCCGGATTATAGCCGGATTAACAGCTTTCGTACAGGCCGGATCATTTTTCTTGTATAGGAGAATAAAAAAAGATTTTAAATAGGGTGAATCCTGTATTTCTTCTTAATCCCCGGAGTATCCCCGCCGAGAATGCATAAGGGAAATACACTGAATTTACTTTGAAAATACAGCATTCCAGGTATTTCCAATGAAAGGACCCCTGTTCTATGATCTTTCACAGGAGTCTAAAAACAATCCAGGAGACATGCAGGATGAAAATACAGTCTTTTGACGTATTTGCCCCCTTTTATGACCTCTTTGCAGCAGTGTTTCGCAGGCGAATCCCGGGAAAAATTCTATCCTGCCTCAAGCCCGGAGACGGGGATATCCTCCTCGATATAGGCGGGGGTACGGGGTACAATTCCGCCCGGATGGAGGGCGCAGGCCGCCGGCTCATCGTCCTGGATATCTCATTCGAGATGCTTAAGCGGGCTAAGAAATACCGGCATCTCGACCTGGTCCAGGGGGATGCTCGAATGCTCCCTTTTAAAGGCAAGAGTCTGGATATCATTCTGGCCGTGGATTCCTTGCATCACGTCCGCGACTACCCAGGCGTTTTGAAAGAGGTAAGAAGAACCGGGAAGGAGAGATTTTTTGCCGCGGAGTTCTTCGGCAGGAACCTGGCGGGAAGGATGCTCACAGGAATTGAGAGATTTTTCTTCCCTGTTGATTATAAGAGCCCGGATGAATTTTGTCTCGAGGCTTCCCGTCAGGGCATTCCCGGTAATTACGACTATATTAGTGTTTTCGAGTACTTTTTTCTCGGACAAATACAAGCGATTCATAAAAAGGATCAATCCGGGACAGGGCCGTCCCGGGAGGACCGTGACGATTCTTAATAAGGAAGGAAAAATGGAATGTGATCGCAGGTCTTTTTTAAGAAACCTGGGTATAGGGACTCTGGGACTGGGATTCGGCGTCCCTGTCTTTTCACAAATATATCTCCGTGGAGAGGCCCTGGCACAGATGAAGGGGCATGACCTCCATGTGAAGGGCACGATTAACTTCAAGGGCTTTTTTGCAGAAGAGATAACTCCCAATGATGAGTTTTACGTCACTTCCTATTCCCGGAAAATCCCGGACATCAAAGCGGATAGGTTCCGCCTGGGAATTGAAGGTCTTGTCGAAAAACCGCTATCCCTGAATCTTAAGGAAATAGAAGACATGCAGGATAGACATGAATATGTTAATCTGGAATGCATCGGCAATCCCATAGGAGGAGACTCCATCAGCAACGCCCTCTGGGAAGGCGTCACTCTTAAAAAGGTTCTTAAAATGGCCAGTCCAGGGGACGGCATTGTGAAAGCGGCATTTTTTGCAGCCGAAGGTTATAGTGACTCTATCCCCTATGTAGTGGCCCTTTCAGAGGAAGTGTTTTTGGCCTTCCCAATGAATGGGAAACCGCTGCCCCCGGTCCATGGATACCCGGTGCGGGCAATCGTCCCGGGTATATTCGGTATGAAAAATGTCAAATGGTTGACCAAAATTGAGTTGGTTAATTACGATTTCAAAGGATATTGGGAAAAAAAGGGCTGGTCGGATGAGGCTGTAATTTCCGTAATGTCGGAGGTCCTCATGCCCATGGATGGAAAACGTATTCCCCTTGGCAACTACGTTATCGGGGGAATCGCGTTCGGCGGGAGGCACGGTATCAGCCGGGTTCAGGTAGCCATCGACGGCAAAAATTGGCAAGAGGCGGAATTGAAGCCCCCCTTTCAACATGGGCCTGGACTCTATGGCGGTATGACTGGAACCCGGCCCGTGAAGGGGATTTTTCAATCCGGGTTCGTGCCCATGATCGTTCGGGAAAGGTTCAGGAATCCCCCTCTCTTCTGGGAAAGGTGTTGGGGAACTATCCCGACGGGGCAGAGGGCATCCATAGGGTCCAGGTTCATGCGGGCGGGGCCTGATGGGATTCTCTGGTTTTTCCACGCAGGCAACCGATCTCGGGCCCCTTAAAATATCAACTCATTACACTATAGATCCTTACTTCCGGGTCGGCGTCCAGGAGCGGCTTCAATTCCCTTGCCACATCCTGGTTGAAAAGAGAACTTATCAGGTAGGCCTGGGCATCCTCGGCATTCTCAAAACCGTGTAGGACCTGGACATCTTCATCCCTGACAAGCAGGGATTTTGTCAGGGCACCTTTGATCTGTTCCAGAAAGGGTTGCCGATATTTATTATAAATTGAAACGGCAGAGGATCGGTTTTGGGGATCCACTTTGAGGGTTATTTCCAGATAGGCGCTCATAAGATGACTCCTTTCATTGTTTATCATTCATCATGAGAAAAGAATAATCCCTTCCAGTCTAAAAAAAAATAAGGTTATCCATGTATTTCTGTATATTTTACATGGTAGTTAGGCCGTTTCCGAAAAGGTGATCCCGCAGCGATCCTTTCTGTGTGGTTTTCGATTCCTTTAAATGATATGATCATTAGATAAAAAGAACGCAACGGAACAGGGAGGGTATATGGGAACGCGGGATAAAATTCAAGAAAAGTCTCCCTGTTTGAAACCCTGAAGTCCAAAAGGAGGTCAGAAATGAAAGCAGGCATTATTTTTACAGGCACCGGCCCTATCCTGATCCTTACCACCTATCCATCCTTTGAAGATCCGAACCTGATAGAAAAACTGAAGAATAAGGGGATCGAAAAATTCATCGCCTCCGAGGTCCCCCTGGATGTGACAAAAGAGAAATACGGAAACCATTTCAATGTGATCATGGGAGATCTTCACCAGACGGATGACCTCAGAGTCCTTGACTACAATGGGTACAATGTATTTAATAATTTCAGGTTCTCTGAAATGAGCAAACCCGTCTACCACGAAGCATCCTGAAAACAGATGGGTAAAAATCTCGTACTGGTGGGTGGCGGGCACGCCCACCTGACCGCCATAGCAAACATCCGTACCTTTGTGGACAGGGGTCACCTGGTTACCCTGATCGGACCCTCTGCCTACCATTACTATTCCGGAATGGGCCCGGGTATGCTGGGAGGTTTTTACCGGCCAGAAGAGATCAGGTTCCCCATCAAAAAAATGGCCGAAGACCGGGGCGCGGTTTTCTTAGAGGATCATGTATCACGCATTCGGCCGGAAGCTCGGGAGCTCCTCTGCAGATCCGGAAGAGTCATTTCATACGATGTCGTCTCATTTAATATCGGAAGCCTTGTTGATGATACTATTGTCCCTCAGCCCTTTCAAAATGTCCTCCCTGTGAAACCCATTGAGAATCTTAACGAGGGCCGGCGGAAAATTCTGGACCTCCTTAGGGAAAAGGTCCCAAGGATCGTCATTCTCGGCGGTGGACCGGCCGGCGTGGAGATTAGCGGAAATATTGTCAGGCTGGTTCAGGGAAAGGGTGAGGCTAAAATCAGACTCCTTTCCGGGGGTAGGCTTCTTCCCCGCTTGCCAGGAAAGGCGGGCAAAATCGCCGCCGCTTCCCTGATCTCCCGTGGCGTGGAGATTGTGGAAGGGGCGAGAACAAAAAGCATTGAAGAAGACCGCGTCCGTATTGAAGACGGAAGGCGGATTCCCTATGATCTCTGTTTCGTCGCAGTGGGTGTAAGACCGCCGGGCCTTTTTGCGGATTCCGGCTTGCATACTGAAGAAGACGGCGGTCTTCCGGTAAACCAATTTCTTCAGAATCCCCGGTACCCGGAAATCTTCGGCGGAGGAGACTGTATCCGTTTTATACCCGGACCTCTAGATAAGGTTGGGGTATATGCGGTACGGCAAAATCCGTTCCTGTACTATAATCTGCTTGCAGCCCTTGAGACAAAGTCCCTGAAACCTTTCCATCCCGGGCGGGACTATCTTCTTATTCTGAATCTCGGAGACGGCCGGGGGCTCTTCCTGCGGCGTTCCTGGATATGGGACGGGAAACTCGCCTTCTATATCAAAAACCGCATTGATCGAAATTTCATGAAAAAATTTTCCTGATCCCACGGCCTGCCAGACACTGAAAAACGTCACGGGTGAAAACAACGGACTGGATGACCCTTTGTCATAGGAATTTGAAGCCTAAAGGGCATGACTTCTTACAAACTTATAGGCGAGATCAGGGGTTCAGAGAAACCGAATCCTATGTTTTCCCGAAACCTGAACACTGAAACCTTTTAGGTGTTAGGTACTTAGTAGATGGTAGAACAATGTGTCAGGAAAACCAATTATTTCAATTTTCCTCATTTATATAAAAATCACTTGTTTTCATATTACTTTACATGACCTGTATGATGTGGTAAATAGGTGACAACATGTATTCGATGCGCAAAAAAATGTAGTTTTTTCGATTAAAGGCTTAGTATTGTTGATTGAAAGGGGGAATCATTGATGAAAATGAAAAAGCGCATCGTCATCGTCGAGGATCACACCATTGTCAGGCAGGGATTGCAATCCCTGTTGAATAACTGCGACGATATGGAGGTAGTCGGCACGGCGGAAGACGGCCTGAATGCCATCCGGTGTATCAACGAACATGAACCCGATCTTATCCTGCTGGATCTCAATATGCCTCGAATGGACGGCATATCCGTGATTATAGACGTTACCCGCAGCAATCCGGATATCAAGATTCTCACACTCACCATGCACAAAGACGAAGATTATATCCTCAGTGCCTTCAGGGCCGGGGCGCACGGGTACTGTCTTAAATCCTCAAACCAGGACGAATTGCTCATGGCCATAAGAACGGTTCTTGAGGGCAAGATATATGTGAGCCCGGACATTTCCGGGAAGGTGTTGGAGGGCTATTTGAGTGACCGGATGCGCATCAGGGAAAAATCATCATTCGATACCCTCACCCAGCGGGAAAAGGAGATCCTGAAGATGGTAGGAGAGGGCTATCAGAATAAGGCAATCTCCGATTATCTGTGTATCAGCGTCAAGACCGTGGAGAAACATCGGGCCAATATTATGGATAAATTGAATCTCCACACCGCGTCGGCCCTGACGGCCTATGCCATTGAAAAGGGACTTGTCGCTAAATAAAATAGCCGAATTACCACGACCCGGCCTGAAAGACCGGCCCAAAGGCAAGCCCGGTAGATTATTCGTTAGGGAAACCCGTCCAGAGTCCAGACCGCTTGGATCACGCAGCCCTTTCCCGTTCCGGATCGGATATCCAGGGACCCGCCGGACAGCTCGATCCTCTCTCTCATGCCTATCAAACCCACCCCGCCTTCCGTCCGTTCACCCGACTCCCGGCCGGCATCAAATCCCTGTCCATTGTCCCTGATTTCCAATGCGAGTTGTTCATCGGTTTTTTTGATATT
>CAYTUL010000329.1:0-5448 GCA_964441135.1 uncultured Desulfobacteraceae bacterium
GGACTGTATTAGCCTGTCCATCAAAGGGCCGGTACCCATCGGCGGGAACAATCTTCCATAATAATTTGACGAATCGTCATGAATTTGACAACGACATCCTTTTCAGACATATATGGCGGAAATTCAAAGGGGATTAACACTCAATAATATCTTAGCTTTTTAAGCATATTTAAGTATTATCGATACTGTATATAGTCATTAACAGACGTATATTTTCCTTCCTGTATACCTTTTATTGTTTCCAAATGGGCACATATTGAGTCTGTATTACCCGATAATCCAATATATTGTAATTTATGCTTGACTTATACGTCCAATTCGGTTATCGGAAGCTCATATCAATGAGCCTTGAGGAACTCTTTCTGTCTTGGATTTTCCCATGTAATGGAGCTTCTCCAACAGGGTAGTTGATCCGGGTGATTGTGCCGGTTTATTCAAGGTGATATCTTTTATTCTCCACCCTAATGCTAATACACGGATATCCTGGAGAGTTCCCGCTGAACCTGTGTAATATTCTTGCTGGTATTGAGATTCCTGAATATCCGATCTCCTCTTTAATTAAAGATATCACCTTGATAAACCGGTACCGAAGCCCGGTCTTCATTCGATTATTATCCTTTCTTCTGGACACAGCCGCTGGTTTTAGCCGGTGTATGAATCGGTAATGATGCATTTCATTTCAAGGATATCCATCCCGGGAAGATGCGGATAAAAAGCAGTTACAGAGGATTGAATACTTTCAAAGGGTTATCATGGAAAATCAGAATTCCGGTCAAAAACCGCCGCGCGAAAGACTGGCCGCCCTGAGAAGTCTTCCGAAAGATGTCTTAAACACCCTTACACAGAATGAAATAAACGCCTTCCTGCATAATGAAGTGTGGCCCGATTCTCTCCAAGATAAACTGAAGCGATATATGGTCGAAGAGGACCAGGAACAGCCTTAGGGATGATGCCGTTTCCTATTGTCCTAAGTAAGCCTTCCTCACCTTATCGTTTTTTAGAAGATTTTCCGAGGTATTAGCAAGGCTGATGCGGCCGTTCTCCATAACATATCCCCTGTGAGCGGATTTAAGGGCCATATTGGCGTTTTGTTCCACAAGGAAAATCGTGGTCCCGTTCTCCGAGTTGATCTGTCGGATAATATTGAAAATCTGCCTTACAAAAATGGGGGCAAGGCCTAATGAGGGTTCATCTAACAGCAGAAGTCTGGGTCTGGCCATAAGCGCTCGGGAGATCGCTAACATCTGTTGCTCACCCCCGCTGAGAGTTCCTCCGGTCTGATGTCGTCTATCGGCTAAGATTGGAAACAGGGTATATATGAAATCCATATCAGACTTTATCTCCTTTTTATCCTTTCGAAGGAATGACCCCATATCGAGATTTTCCGCTACCGTCAAATAAGGGAAAATACGTCTTCCCTCCGGTACCTGGGAAATACCGAGAGAGACAATTTCATTGGGATTCAGGGTGTGAATCGGCCTTCCCATAAAAAGAATCTCACCCCTCCTTGGAGGCACAATTCCGGATATGGACATGAGTGTTGTTGTCTTCCCCGCCCCATTGGCGCCGATCAGTGTGATTATCTCCCCATGTTCAACCTTCATGCTGACGTCATCTAGCACCTTTATGTTTCCATAGAATGTATGTATTTTCTGTACCTTAAGCATCAAGCTCCTCCCCAAGGTACGCCTTGATGACTTCCGGATTATTCCTGATCTCCTCGGGAGTACCTTCGGCGATTTTACTGCCATAGTCGACGACGACGATTCTTTCCGAAAGGCTCATCACCAGCTTCATATCGTGCTCAATCAGGAGAATTGAAATGCCCTCCTCCGCCCGAATTCTAAGAATAAGGTCATCGAGCTCCTTTGTTTCAAGGGGATTCATTCCGGCGGCGGGCTCATCCAAGAGCATTAAAAAAGGCTCTGTTGCCAGGGCCCGGGCGATTTCCAATCGCCGTTGGGCCCCATAAGGGAGATTCCTTGCGAATTCGTTAACATAGTGGACAAGGCCGATCTTTTTAAGAATCCTATAGCTGTCTTCAACGATTTTCTCCTCTTCGACCCTGGTCCGGCGGTCTTTTAATATGGACCCGATAATCCCCGCCGAGGTTCTGCAGTGACGGCCGATCATCACGTTCTCAAGTACGGTCATATTCGGGAAAAGACGGATATTCTGGAAGGTCCGTGCTATCCCCTTTTCAGTGACCTTATTGGGTTTCAGGCCTTTAAGATTTAGCCCTTTACCGGTGGGGGAGAATATAAGGATTTCTCCCTCCTTAGGCGGGAAAAAACCCGTAATACAGTTAAAAAATGTGGTTTTTCCCGCCCCGTTCGGTCCTATGAGAGCGACGATCTCTCCTTTGAGGACATGCAGATCCAGTCGGTCAAGGGCCCGCAGCCCTCCGAAATCCATGCTCAATTTTTTTACTTCCAGGATCTTTTCCATTATTGGCTCCCATCTCAGGTCTGGGTTATCTCCCCTTTGAACCTGTAGGTGCGGCGTACCTCGTTTATGATGCCGCCGGGCCGAAATACCATCATGACCACAAGTATCGCGCCGAAGAGCAGCATTCGATATTCGGAGAAGGCCCTCAGGTATTCCGGCATCAGGATCAGCACAAGGGCGCCTATGATAACACCCAGGGCGGACCCCATTCCCCCTAATACGACGATACAAAGGATAATAATCGATTCCCAGATTGTAAAACTCGCAGGATTTATGAAAGTCGTTTTGGCGGCAAAGACGACACCCGCCATTCCGGCCCATGTCGCGCCCATGGCGAAGGCTGAAAGTTTGGTTTTTGTTTTATCGATCCCCATGGCCTGACAGGCAACCTCATCTTCTCGTAGGGCTATCCATGCCCTCCCTATTCGTGAATCCTGAAGCCGTCTGACTACGAAAACGGTGAGTAAAGTCAAGGCTACCATAAGAAAATAAAGATAGATGGTTGTCTCCTTCAGGTTAAGATCAATACCAAAAAGAGAGGGGCGTGGGATGTTGGCGATACCGCTTGGACCAAAGGAAAATTCGTTCCAGTTCTCAAGGACAATTCGGATAATCTCTCCGAAACCCAGGGTCACGATAGCAAGGTAATCTCCCCGCAGCCGTAGCACGAGGAATCCTAACAGGATACCGAAGATCATGGCCACGGCGCCCCCTAGGGGGAGCACGGTCCAGAATCCGAGACCGTAATGATAATTGAGGAGTGCATAGGAATAGGCCCCCACCGCGTAGAAGGCCACATACCCTAAATCAAGAAGCCCCGCCAACCCTACTACGATGTTCAAGCCCAGGCTTGTAACCACATAGATCAAGGCCGTAATCATAATATTGGTCTGGTAGATGGAAAATAGAAAGGGAAAGGCGATCATAAACACAGAGATCAGAGCTATTGACGGGATAACAAACCGCCTTTCCCCGAACATTCTCCGGCTCCATTCACCCCTCTGGTCTTCCCTTTGGCCGGCCTTCGACAAAGCATCCTCTTTCCTCTTTATCATGGTGCGCCAGAGAAAAGACAAAAAGAAGGCGCCGATACCCACTAAGAACATCCTGTGCCATCGCCACTCCACCACGTTTTCTATGGTGTTGACTCGTATAACCATAACAGGAAAGGTCAGAATCATGAACCAGAGGGATGTGAAGAAGGATTTTTTTATTTCGCCGGATGACAACAATCTTATTCCTGATCCTGTAAAAGGTATAATAGGGTTAAACCTCGTGCCGTTCCGTCCGACCAAGGATGCCGGCCGGTCTGAAGATTAAAACAAACACCAAAATGATAAAGGAAAATACATCCTCATAATCGCTGGAGACATATCCGGTAAAAAAAGATTCGGAACAGCCTAATAAAACACTCCCTAACACCGCGCCGGGCATGCTGCCTATGCCGCCCAAAACCGCGGCCACAAACGCCTTGATACCGGCAATAAAACCGATATAAAAGTTTATCTGACCGATATGGGAGGCAATCAGCACCCCTCCCAGGGCCGCCGTGGCTGAACCGATGATAAAGGTAATGGAGATTACTCGGTTGACATCAACCCCTACCAGCATCGCCATCTGACGATCCTGGGCCGTGGCCCGCATAGCCTTTCCCATTTTCGTGAATTTGATAAAAAAGGTCAGCAGGAACATGACCAGCGCCGTGGTTATGATGATGATTATCTCTGTGGAGCCCACAATGTGAGCAATGGGTTCCATAAACTTGAAGTCCGGAATAAGACTCGGAAAGGGGAGAAAATCGGATGTCTGGGCCAGGAGAACGTAGTTCTGGAGAAACAGCGACATGCCGATGGCACTAATAAGGGCCGAGAGTCTGGGTGCATGACGCAGGGGTTTGTATGCCACCTTTTCTATGGTGTATCCGTACCCCATGGAGTATATTACGGCAACGATGGAAGCGATGAAAATAACGGCAATATGATTCCAGCCGTGAAGGGTTAGCACACCGGTTACGATCAGCGCTGTAAATGCGCCCATCATATAGATTTCACCATGGGCAAAATTGATCAACTGGATAATTCCATACACCATGGTGTACCCGAGGGCGATCAAGGCGTAAATACTTCCCCGGGTTAGCCCGCTCAAGAAGAGCTCTAAAAAATAACCCATAGGAGGACCAGAGTAAAGGATCCACGCCCATCGAAGATCCCGATGATTTATCCGGGGAAGGACGTGGCCTTGATTTGACCCCAAAGGGGTTTTAAACGCGATGCGGAAGTTTCTAACATCAAATGAAAACAAAACATTCAAAAAAAACAGGGGGCAGGCAGAACGCTGTCCCCTGATTCCTGCCTATCTGATTCCATTATTTCATCTCTATATATTTCCCGCCTTCAACTTTGTAAACGGCAAAACCTATTCCCGTGGCATCTCCGTTCGCATCAAAACTGATTTTTCCCAGAGGTGTTTCAATATATTCGGTATGAAGGGCCCTGGAAATCGCGTCGTACTCGGTGGAACCCGCTTTTTCAATGGCATTTAGCAGGGCAAGTGCAGCGGCGTAGGCCTCATAAAAGAAAGGCCCCGGATCCGAGCCATAGGCCTTCTGATGGGCCTTTTTTGCTTCAATGTACATGGAATTTGAGGAAGTGTCCTTGGGACCGGTGGCATATACACCTTCCGAGCTATCTCCGGCCACTTTGATAAAGGTCTCATCTTTGATCCCGTCGGCGCCCATAAAAAGGGTCTCCATCTTCTTCTTACGCATCAGTGTTATGATCTTGGAAGCTTCCGGGTGATATCCTCCCCAGGTAACCAGGTCCACGTCGGCGTGTTTCACCTTCTGAACAATTGCGGAATAATCAACCGCACCAGGGGTGACCCCTTCAAACAGGGCAACTTTCACTCCCTTGTTTTCAAAATATTTCTTGGCAAGTTCCGCCTGTCCTTTGCCGTAATCGCCTTTATCGTGCAGCACGGCAACGGTCTTTGCCTTTAATG
>CAYTUL010000330.1:0-5445 GCA_964441135.1 uncultured Desulfobacteraceae bacterium
TAGAAAAAAATTCTGGGCCAAGCGTATTCGGGTAGATTCGTGCAAAATCCAGGTACTATAATGGTAAATAGTTGATCTGACCCCTTTTACAACGAGAAACTAAGGGGCCGGGAAACGAAAAATCGAATGCCTATGTAATAGGTTGAAAATTTTGGATATCCAGAGGTTAAAAAAACCCCCAGCCTTTCCCGGTCCCCTAAAGTGACTGGTTGACGGATGATATATCATGCGCGGTGTGAGCAAGTCAGGGTCATCAGTGTCAACGCAAATCGCAAATCCTATTGATAAATTTTTCCGAATACCACCCCCCGAAGCAATTGTTTCAATATCGATAATCGAGGTGACAATCTCAAGATGCATTACATTATCTCATATCCGTCATATATACACAAGTGACCGCCAAAAACGCAGAGCTAACTGGCGGGCGACATTCGCACTCCCTGATGGTTTTCTCACGAAAAGACCTTGCCTTGGAGCAAAATCTCGCTCATGCTTCTGCCGTCCAGTTCAGCGGTTGTTAGCGGCCTCTAGGCCTTGATAATTTCAACCACTTTGTTGATAACCTGGTTCAACTTGCCTTTCTTGATGCTGCCTGCCCGATACAGAATGATATGGGTGTCTGCTGTAAATAGCCGGTTAGGCCTTATGTTGCTTGACTGTTTCAGACCTCCCGACCGGAAGTCGGCATCATCAACTGTGACAGCGTAGTTATCAGATATGTTCTTGCTCGTGATCTGGCACAGGATGGTATCATCCCCCTTAAGGGTGGCGAGAACAAGAGCGGGTCGCCGCTTTGACTGACTCAGATCAGAGAACGGGAACGGGATTACGACCACGTCTCCCTTCACAAACTTTGCCATGCTTCGTCCTCTGCCGGGTTCAGCCAATCCTTTTTTAAAGAGGATTCGCTCATTACAACCGTATCTAGCTTGTCTCGAACGGTCTTTCCCTTTAGAAAATGGAGGAAATCGAGTACCTCAGAGAGAATCGGCTCAGGGGTTTCGTCAATCTCATTTATGAGTCGTTCTTTTGTGTTCATGGAACTATCCTCATTCATTGGTTTCTCTGGATTGCTTCTTTCAGATTTCAAGTATACCGCAATTCCTTTCACTTTACCATTGCTGATCGCGATATAGCCGCTCCTGCATCGCTAACGGTGAGCTGTGCGGCGTAATTTTTTGCGTCCGAAAAAGAATTGGGGTCGGGTCTCAACAATCAACAGAATCGGCCCGATTCATCCATCTTAAATATCAATCCTAAGAAATTAAGAAAGATCTTGTCACGATGTGCTTTTAACTTTTTTTACCTCATTTTATGTTGAATGTTGAGACCCGACTCCTCTGCTTTGCACGAACCTCTCCTCCAATGCCTGGATGATGGTTTCAGTCCGATCGGTTTCGGCCAACACTCGGACCAATGCCAAATTTTCATGGGCACTTTCAACTCGCTCTGTTTCATGGTCAGACATGTCCTTAAAAGGATTTCGGGAAGATCGACGAGGTTCCGAATCTAATTCCCCCTCAACCCGGCCTTCTTCATCATCTTTCGCAGCTCAGGGTCAGCATTATCTTCGATATGTTCCACTGTAAAGAGGACCGTGTCGCTGAAAGCTACAGCCTCTTTAAGGTATCGCACAGTATTAAACCTATCTCCGCGATGAAAGTAGGCGTGCGCTGCAAGGCCCAGAAGAGTTCCGCGCATTTCGTCGGAATGCATGGTCTTTTCCTGCGCCAGGATGGTTTCTGGATCTACCAGCCCTTCTTCAGCCCAGCCGACAGCCTCAGGGAGAAGACCATCTTTGCTGCCCAGTATAAATAGCAAATTGGGATCAACACCACGTGCTTTTAGGGTCCGGAGCGTATTCTTGACTCGCTGGTAATGTATCTTCAAAGGACAGAACCGTATCATATTGTCCCAGGCTTCTATGGATGGATTCGCAACAAAGGCATCGAGGAATTCTTCCCACCCGGCAGGCGTCCTATTGAGCTTATCGACCATAGCTTGAATCGCCTCGCGATCCGTACAAGCCGGATCATCAAGCAACATGCGGCCCATTGCACCCAGAGCGACCTCATCTCCGGAGTCATACAATAAGGTTATAAGCCGGAGACCAGACACAGTACTTTCTGAGAAGAGGGCCCGCGTCAACATCACTCGCAGCCCTTCTTCGTCACCTTCCAAGAGAAAGCGCAGCTCAGCGCCAAGCCGCTCAAAGCGTCCACGCCTGGTGGCGAGATCACCGGGCCGGCTATGAACCTTTGGAGGAATTTTATCCAGGACCTCTTGTGTGACACCGACCATCTTTTGGAGGTCCTCATCAGTCAAATCAGGGAGTTCCTCCCAGGGGAGTTCGCCCGGCGGGCACCTGAGCCATCGTTCAAGAAATTCGCTGACCTTTGTATCCATAAATCATTTCACCACATTCAGGAAAAATCCATATTGAAAGACCGGGCCGCCTCCCTGAAATCCGCCTCCATTCTCAGGCTTCTTTTCACGCCCGGCACCCGGCCCCGGGCCATGGCCGGCCTGCTGTCAGGCGATCATTCCTTTTCTCATGTAATCGCTTATCTTCTCCTCCGATAGTCCGAGAAGCTCATGGTAGACGTATCGATTATCTTCCCCCAGGGCCGGAGAAGCCCGCCAATGCCCTTCCCCGCCCCCTTTTAACCGGATGGGGCATATATCGGTCCGGACGGTTCCTAAAGCCGGATGTCTCAGTTCCTTAAAAAATTTCCTTGCTGAAAGGTGTGGGTCCCTTGCCAGATCCTCGGCATTCTGGACGACACCTGACGCGATGTTTGCCGCCTGGAGGCGATCGACGATTTCTTCGGCTTTCTGTCCCATGGTCCATTTCTCCATGTGCCCATCGAGTTCGGCTTCATGCTTCTTCCTGTTCGTCATTGTTGAAAACCTATTATCCCCGGCCCAGGAAGGATCCCCCATCAGGTTCCGGAGGGTCCTCCATTCATCCTCGGTAAAGACGGCGATCGCGCACCACCGGTCATCCCCGAGACATCTATAACATCCATGGGGAGCCGCCGGGATGTAACAAGATTGATTGCCCTTTGGAAGGATCTCCGCCTGATTGAAGGCCGTATCCAACAATGCCGGCCCGAGGAGTGTACACGCGGCCTCATACTCCGACAGATCGATGAACTGGCCGCGACCCGTATCGTCCCTGTATTGCAGGGCCGCCAAAACGGCCAGGGCGCCGTAGAGGCCGGCAATGGCATCCGCATAGGAAAACCCCAGACCCATCGGAGTCTCCGGATCGTATGAGGTAAGAAAGGTAAACCCGCTAAGGGATTGGACAGTGGGTCCGAAGGCCGTATAATCCCTCCAGGGGCCCGTCTGCCCCATACCGGACATGCTCACCATAATAATGTCTTCCCTTACCTCCCTGAGTTTTTCATAATCCATTCCCCAGTTTGACATGACACGGGGCGAAAAATTTTCGATGATCACATCGCATTTGGCCACAAGCCTTCGTGCCATTTCACAGGCTTCCGGGTGATCCATATTCAGGGAGATACTCCGCTTGTTGCGGTTCCAGTTCCGGAAGTAAGCCCCATTATTGTCTTCTCCGCCTCCTGCGCTCTCCCTGGATTGAACCTTGATGACCTCCGCCCCGAAATCGCCTAAGATCCTGGCTGCGAAGGGCCCTGCCAGCACCCTCGTAAAATCCAGTACCCTGATATCATGAAGGATTCCTCTCTCCATCCCGTTCCCTGATTAAATGACCCCTCTTGAGGATAGGCGTTGAATATCCTCCCCGCTAAGGCCTAACACCTGTCCATAGATCTTCTGGTTATCCTCCCCTATTCGAGGCGCCTCTTTAAAGGGTATCGTAAATCCCTCGCTGAACCGGTAGGGCAGGCCGGGGCACTGCAACCCCCGGAGAGTTCCGGGCCCTTCAGGCTCCCTGAAGAATCCTCGCGCCTTCAACTGGGGGCTTTCAAGCACGTCCTTCGGTGAACAAACCGGAGCCCACGGGAATCGCATAAGCTGCCCTAATTCAAAAATCTCATGGGTTGTGTGCGTTGCCGTCCACTCTTCCAGGACCTCCGCAACGTGATCCGCATTTTCCAACCAATAGGCTCTGTCCCGGTATTTTTCATCAAAGAGGTCCTTTGCCATTCCTTCACTTTCCAACAATTCAACAAGGGTATTCCAATTTTCAAAAGGGTTTATATGGATAAAGCCGTCTTTGCATTTTAGAATCCAGAAAAAGCCGTTCCAATGCCGATTCCCATGCCTCCCGGCTATTACCTTCTCATGGAAATACCTTGTGATTACATGATCCAGGGTGCCTGCCGCCGCTTCCTGTAATGATATATCAATATGCTCCCCTTTACCGGTCATGGTCCTCCCCCGAAGGGCCAGCAGGATCCCGACGGACGCAAAAAGTGAACCAGTGAAATAGGATTGTTCTCCGGGAGGCTTGATCGGGGTAAAGGAGGGCGAACCGGAAACATAGGTCTGGCCTCCGAAGGCTGAGGCCACGAGATCACAGGATTTGTAATTTTTCTTTGGGCCTGTCCGGCCGAAACCCGTTACGGAGGCTAAAATAAGCCCTGGATTTATCTTACTCAGATCGTTATAACCCAGGCCCAGCCCTTCGAGGTGTCCCGGCGGAAAGGATTCCACGATCACGTCGGTCTTTGGAATCAGTCTTGCAAATAGTTCCTTCCCGGTGTCGCACTCCAGGTTCAGGGTAATACCAAACTTATTCGTATTACTATAATAAAAGGAAAGACTTCTATCGGGGTGAGGGGAGCCGCCCCGGAAAGGGCCCATCAACCTCGATCTGTCCCCTCCCGGTTTCTCCACTTTGATAACGCGGGCACCCATGTCCGCCAACAGCTTGGAACAGAAGCTGGCCTTTTCATCGGCCAGATCCAGAATCCCTATTCCTGACAGCAAACCCTTTTTTTTCACCTTTTCAACCTTAACCCCGTTCATTCCCCGGATGTCTCATTTGTAAACGGTATGGATGGAAAAGGGCTTTCATTGGGAAATGATTTCAGCCGGTCAAGGAGAATCATCCTGTTCAATCTTGCTCTTTCATATCCCGGGTTCATTTTCAGGGCCATATTATAATAGTGCAAGGCCTCCGAGAACTCCCCTTCTACAAAGTGCTCATTCCCCCCGCTGTGATAAATATCGGCCACTAATTCTCTTTCCCCCGACACCGTTCTTGAGGATTCATTCCTGTATCCCTGAAAATCAAAACCCCCGGGAAGGGTATTTTCAATATCGATGAAGGACTCATCTCCTTGAAGAAGGGTTATCAAATGAGGACCGGGATCAAACGTATACTCCAGATATACCGCATGGGCTTCAACGCCGATTTTTTTTAACAGGCAGTTATATAAAAGGGTTAAACCCAGACAGTTTCCGACCGGGGCAGATCCTTTTTTCATTTGATTATCGACTACCCTGTTC
>CAYTUL010000331.1:0-5416 GCA_964441135.1 uncultured Desulfobacteraceae bacterium
ATGTGATGCCTGGCAAATATGGAATCAGGCCTTTGTTTCCTTAAGGCGAGTTCCTTTCTCATATGTTCACAATAGTCCTGTATCCATCCGGCCAGCAAGAGAATCACATCCTTTTGCGAGCCTTGTTTGATCTCTTTATTCAAGGTCCTACCTTTCTCTTTTTTTATGTCAATATAATCACGTAATCGTTCTTTTCCAGCAGGGTCGCCCCTGGAGGGCCAAAATCCACCATCGAATTCCTGTAGTCGAATAAGCAAAGGACCACCCATTAAAAGGCACTGTTCTATTTTAAAGTTTTGGGGGATTCGTGTCGATGATATTGGTGTAAGCTTCTGTTTTCAGCGGGTTAATGCATGTTAAAATGGACATGGGAAGAAAAGGGAATGTTCGAAGGTGACCGTCTTCACGGCCTAGAACCTTAGAAAAACTTGGATGAGAAATGGCCCCGAATACATCTTTAAAAGCAGAAACCTATCGGTTTTCACCTCCAAAACCGATTAGCCAGTACCCAAAAGAATCCATTAAAAAAATGGCCGTCCTTTTCACGGACATCGTCGGTTCATCCAACTATTTTAAGGCACACGGCGATATCACCGGCAGGAAGATGCTCAAACTCCATCAGGATATGGTATCGCCATTGATCAGCGAGTTTGGAGGATCTCTCGTAAAGCTGTTAGGTGACTCGGTCATGGCCTATTTCCTTAACCCTTTGGAGGCCATCAAATCCGCCATTAAGATTCAACAGAGGTTTCAGGGATACAATGGAAGAAAAGACGTTAGAGATCAGATCCATATCAGGATCATGATACATTTCGGAAACGGAATCGTTGAAGAGAGGGATATTTTCGGGGACGTGGTAAATACCGCAGCCAAATTACTCCCTTTCGTTGACGGTGATCAGATCTTCGTGTCTCAGGAAATAAAGGAAAATGCAGGGAGATTGTCCTCCATAAGTTTCGATCCTGTCGATATTTCCGGGAAAAACGGTTCCACCGGCAAACTCAGGGTCTTCAGGATTCTCTGGGATCAGGGCATCAACCTGGACCCGGTCATGAACAACCTTCTCTATTTAAGGCCCGTCTGGAGTCTCGGGGAAAAGGGTCTTACAGAAACCTGGAGGGCCATGGTTAAGAAGAGGCAGAATTTATGGCAGGGCAATCAGGTCCTCAAAGAGAATGTGCTTGCCGATAATTCCTTGGCCTTTATCACGAGAGACGTTTACGCAGCACTGGCCATTGCCAAAAATGTTATAAAACATCTGCAATTAAATCTGGGACAGCATGGGCTAACTCTCCTTCCTCTCCAGATAATCATAGATGCCGGTCACTACCTCAGGGCAGGGATAATATCTGTCCACGACCTCAAGATCGACTGGAATGAAATCCATCCCGGGGAAATCTACATCTCCGCATCTGCCTATGGAAACGTGAAATCCGGAGCCAATTTCTCCATCATCAGGGGAACCCAAAAAGAACAGTCAAACACCTTTTTTAAGGTGGTGTTTCACGATAACGAAAAAAGCGGTTCTCGCCTCTTTCTTTATCAGCATTCCATGATACAGGGGGAAAACTCCCCCTGTTTCTATTGCGGTGATAGGAGACATCATACAGCCGAATGTCCTTCAAAACACCTGACCGAGATGACTAATTTCTTAGAGAAAATGGGATACCTCCCCATGGAGGAGATAAACAATCTTTTTTTCCAGTATCTCAATGATCCACAATTGGAGAAGGCAGGGGGATTCGGCTCGGAAGATTGGGGTAAGGAAAACGGTCGTTCATTTTGGGCGCGGCACGTTTTTTATGAACTGAACAGCATCTTTCAACTACGCTTTTTCAGAACGATTTGGAGTCTCCCGGAGGAGAACTGGAGTAAAATCAAGGAGAGAAGGGATGACAGAAACAAGGGAGGCCTTCTATGGATCGGCCTCGATTGCATCCGCGTATCCAATTTTCAACAGGCCGAATCCATCCTCGCCGATACCCTGTCAAAAAAGCCTGATGATTATAAGGTCTTTTGTATTGCAGGTTTTTTAAGTATCGAAAAGAACAATTATTCCCAGGCCCAGGTATACTTTAAAAAGGCCCTCGATTTCACGAAAACAACGCCGCAAAAGATGCTCATCCTTTTTCTCCTCTCAAGAATACATAATCTCAATACCGATCATCTCAGGGAAAGGAAGATCCTGAGGAGGATACTTAATCTCAGTCCCTACTGTCCGGAAGCCCTGTACTTGGATGTAAAGTATAGGTTGCGAAACGAGAACCGGGAACCAGCTCTCAATCAATTGACCAGGCTTATTAAAACCAATAGAGACTATTATTTGATCTCATTGATCGATCCGGAGATTTCCCATTTCAGCGACGAGATTCATCAGAGAATAAAGCGAATATACGACGAAGCAAAGGATGAGGCCCTGAGGATTTATCCGGCCGCAAGGGATGAATTGGAAAGGTTGGAGAAGCTTATAGGGGTGGATTCAAAGGAAGTCTCGGAGGCCCGGTCCCTGTTAAAAAAATTAGAGGATCTATTGAACACGGATAGCTACTTCGGATACGTGGATATCATTCATTATGGGGGCTCCATGATCAACATGAGCCAGAGGATTATTGAGGGCCGTACGGCTACTTTAGCCAGGAAACTGTGGGGCGTCAGACAACGCCTCCAAAAATGTCTCAACCGAGTTAACGCACTTGATTATTCCTTTTTTTCCAGGTCAATATCCGGTGAGATAGGGCGTCTTCAAAAACGGGCGGACAGGGAAGAGGACAGGATCGAATCCCATAAACCGGGTGATTTTGATAAATTGCGAAAAAGGATTGAAGTATTATCCATTGACCTTGGGAGTGTTGAAAACAGGTTGATGCGTCTTGATAGCATTGTCCAGTTGCTGCGTTTCGGTACAGGCTTTTTGAAAAAAAGTGTGCTCTTTCAATCAGCCAATTTAATTATCGATCTGATATTATTTCCTATTATGATCCATTATCTGAGTTTTATGCTGCCGGAGTTTAATATTACACCTCAAAGTACCTGGTACTACCAAAAGGTATTGCTGATTTTAGGTGCGATAGCCGGCATTATCATCGCAAGCCTTACAACCAAGAACGGTCTATCCAGACCTTGATCCCCCGTCGATTTTATCCATTCATCTTATCTTAATAACCCGGACTCACTGTCATAAAGGGATGAAAAAACAGCCCCCTTGCCGGAGAAGATATTACATCTGGTCAAAACATAGTCGGCGATCTCTTTTCGTTTTCCCTCTTCCAGGCCGTTAAAACTTTTCAGAAATATTTCCTCATCGCCGATGGTAGAGAGGGCCTTCCATATCTCTTCGGGTCCCATATCGGGGTTCAGTTCAACGGCCGTCCCCGGGGAGGATGTATTGAAGAGGTCCCTGGCCATTTTCGATATCATGTCTAAGTTCTCTTTTATGGACCCTATGTCTGCTTCAAGGGCCTCGTGGGATTTAGCGGGTCCGGATAGAGGGCAAATTGTCTCACGCGCGCCTATTTTTATCCTGATACCGATGCAGACACTGGGTTCTTCATTTTTATCCCCATTCCTTGCATATATTATTTCAAATAGATTTTTCATTTTTTTTGGCCCGGTGCGTGATTATTTCGTCATGGAAGGGAGGGTGAAGGGATATTCTATAGAGGAAAAGGGATCAAAAGATCTAAAGATCCAGTTCACTATTCTCCCTCGCAGCCTCTATTACCATTTCTGATTTATCCTTTTTAGCGAGATCCTGGCAAAGAGTTTCTATTTTTTTTACGCCTGCGTCTGTCCTGGGAGGATCGTGATGGAACAATAATAACTTTTTTACATCGGCCTTTCTGGCAAGCTCATAGGTGGACCGGTAATCGGAATGTCCCCAACCCCTTCGGGCCTCGATCTCTTCGGGTGTGTACTGTGCGTCGTGGATTAAGACGTCGGCGTTCTTGCAAAACTTTGCATATTCCTCCGGGGATCTTCCTATCCATGCGTCTTCTCTCAACTCGTTATCCGTGATAAAGACAAGGGTCTTATTCCCTTCGCGAAAACGAAATCCAAACCCTCCCTGTGGGTGCTGGAGTGGAATACAGTCTATCCGGGTTCCGTCAATTTCAAGGGGTCCTTTAACGAGTCTTTCAAGGTAGCGGATCTTCGCGGTGAGATCATCGAACTTAATGGGGAAAAACCCATCCCCCATCTTATTATCGAAGGTGTATCTCAGCCCCTTAAGGCAGTTCGAATGGCCGTCTATATATATGTTACTTGAAGGGTCATAGACAGGATTGAAGAAAGGGAATCCGAGCACATGGTCCCAGTGTATGTGGGTGATAAAGAGATGGATGTCATTGATTTTTTTCTCTTTTATAAGTTTTTCACCGAGCAGTCTTATACCGGTGCCGGCATCGATAATCACTATCCTGCCGCTCTGAAGAGTTATCTCAAGGCAGGTCGTATTGCCACCATAGGTCGTCGTGTCCTTACCGGGAACCGGTATGGAACCTCTTGTACCCCAGAACTTGATTTTCATAATGTCTTTTCCTCTCTGCGGATTCTCACTGACCCTTTCTCGCTATTTTATGGATATCAAAATAGATAGACATTACACAGAGAATATGCTTAAGTCTAAGCATTGAAGATAATTTAATGTACTTTATCTAATCTCTTTAGTCAATTCAAAAAATTAGGTATAAAGGGCATGAAAAACACTCTAAAGAGTGTTATGGGTATATTGGGTTTTTTACTACTTATTTTTCTCAGATCTATTTGCTGTATAGCATCTTCCAATCACGCCGACGGTTATGAAATTGTTCCCAGCCTCATTGATCTTCGATCTACCTTCAGTGACGGAACCCATTCTATTGAGGAACTTGCCCGGTTGGCCCGTTCAAGGGGATTTAAAGTACTTTTTATAAATGATAACGACCGCATAGCCCTGTCCTATGGAATCCCGCCTTTCAGAAATATTTTAAAATATAAAAAAGAGTATCCTTCCATCATGACCCATGGTCCGGAAAATTACCTGAATGAAATAAGGAGAGTGTCCATAAAATACCCTGACATGATTATCATTCCAGGCTGTGAGACATCCGCCTATTACTACTGGACAGGATCCCTGTTGAATGGGGATTTGACGGTCAACGATTATGACCGCAGGCTCATTATCATGGACTTTAATGAACCGGAGGACTATAAATCCATTCCAAACCTTCATAATAACCTCTCCTTCAGATATACCGCCCGGTTGCTTCCCGGGGTCCTGATCTTCTTTGTGCCTTTTCTTTTCGGCTTGATTCTCTTGCAATGGAAAGGATTCTCGCGCTTCGCAGGTATTTTTCTTGTCATTCTCTCCGCTGTAACTATTATTGATTACAACCCCTTCAGGAGCTCTCCCTTCAGTCCATACAAGGGGGATCAGGGT
>CAYTUL010000332.1:0-5413 GCA_964441135.1 uncultured Desulfobacteraceae bacterium
TGGAAGGAGAGGATGAGGCTGGTCCAGAATGCCATAAATACACTCCGCCGGTAGCAGAAGGCCCTCCTGATCCTTCGAGATATTGAAGGACTTTCCTATGAAGAAATTACCGCTATCACCGGGGTCAAGCCCGGAACCCTCAAGTCAAGACTTGCCAGGGCAAGGATCTCCCTGAGGGAAAAATTAAAAGGCGTTTTATAAAAATGGAATGCGAGCAAATTAAAAGACAACTTTCAGGGTATATGGACGGCATCCTGGATTCACAAACAGCCCGGATAATTGAAACTCATCTTAAGGAGTGTAAGGGATGCAATGAAGAGTACCTCTCTTTAAAAGCCCTGGTTGCTGAGTTGAGATCCCTGGATAATCTGACGGCCCCGGAGGAATTTGTCCCGAGGATTCACGAACGTATAGAGGCCTATTCCTGGTTCGAGAAGATCAGAGGCTTCCTGTTTTTCCCGCTCAGGAGAAAGGTCCCCTTAGAGCTTGCCGCCTTGGCTGCGACCGCTCTCCTGATTTTTGTGATATTCAATCTGATCCAGCCTGACGTCTTCGTCACGAATGCCCCTCCTGCCGGCACCGGCCATCAATTAGCCATGACCCAGGGAAAAGACTTAAAAGGAACGGCTCGATCGGGGCTGGAAGGGGGACCTGTTCAACTGACACTCTTATTGGGGACCAGGGAAAAAGATAGGCCTCTGCCCCCAAGCAATGTCATTCCCGTCACATCCGGAGGGCGTCCAAAAGGGACCGGAACCGGTGAGCTCGGATCGGATTCCATTCGGAAAAACCGGAAAAGATGGATACTTGACGAACCTTTAGAGGATATGGACCGTCTGTTTGATAATAAGTCGCCCGATCTTTTATCTCAGGATGATTTCATATCAAAATTCAACAAGATAATATCCCTTTCTGAAGGGAGCCTTTTATCCAAAGAGTCTAAAAAAGGCACCGATGATCTTCAATATATCACCCTTGAAATTCCCGCTGTAAACTATCGCCCCTTTCTTCACAGAATAAACCGTCTGGGTTCGCTTCAGACTCCCGCTCCCGAGTTATCCGATGATCAAAAAGGCATGGTCCAGCTCCGGATCCGGATAATCCATTAGAGGCAGCCGTCTGATAATATCGAAAAAATTCGGAACTTTTTTCTCCGGGGTTTGTCTAACAGGCCAAATAGCTTGAAAGAGGCAATAAGCTAATGACCGCCACAAGAAGGAAACGTGTAAGACGATCCCTGATCTGTATTTTTCTGTTCTTTTCCATATCCTGGGCCACCATGGCTTCAGCGAATGAAGGGAATGTGTCCGAAGAATACCCAAAGCTGCCCCTAATGATCTCGGATTACTATCATGACCTGAATTTTGTCGTCAGCTACAGTACTCCCTTTGAGCGTTGGGGGCTCCGGCGGATAAGGGATGCGCAATCCCTGACATGCTTGCCCCAAAGATTGAAAAAGATCGGGATCATGTTAAGGCGTCTTGATGACAGAATTCTCGATAGGGACCGGGGAATCCGCATGGGTCCTGATAAGGGGCCCCGATATAGACCACTCCCGCCACCCCAACTGATTCAAATCATGGATATGAGATATTTCGGCCAACAGGTAATGGTAAGGGTCATCACGAGGCCATTATCGCCCTTTGAAAACGGCCGGCTCATTTCGGAATATGAAGGCGCAGGGATGAAAGAGATCTTCTCGTTACCTGCCATCAGGAAAAGGGGGTTCAAAAATATCCCCCGATTCGAGATTCATCGCTGGGTACAGCTAAATGATATTTGGTTAAAGAACAGCGTGAATATCGTGTTTATCAACAATTAGAAAATGTCAAAGGAGTTAATTATGAGTATTAAAAAAATAGTCTACAGGAAAACATTCTTGATCCCCTTAGCTTTGCTATTCATGACATTCGGATACATGGCATCCACAGTGATCAATCCGGTCTCAACCCCGGACGCAATTGCAGGTTCAAATCTTAAGCCGGTCCCCGATTCTTTTTCCGGCCTCGCAAAGGCGGCCAGTCCCTCGGTTGTCAATATAAGCGCTGTCAAAGTGCTCAAGGGCCGGGGACGGGTTCCCATGCCATTCGGACCCAATGACCCCTTCAGGGATTTTTTTGACCGGTATTTCCGGGATCAGGTGCCGAAAGAGCACAGGCAGAAGGGCCTCGGAACCGGTTTTATCATAGACAAGGACGGCTACATTTTCACAAATAATCACGTCGTGGAGATGGCCGAGGAGATTCAGGTTACCCTGGCTGATAAAAGGGAGTTCGAAGCGAAAATCATCGGACGGGACCCAAAGACCGACCTTGCCCTGATAAAAATCAAAGACGCGAAGGATCTGGTACCCCTATCCCTCGGAGACTCGGACATGCTTGATGTAGGCGACTGGGTTGTGGCCATTGGGAATCCCTTCGGTCTGGGTAATACCGTTACGGCCGGTATTGTCAGCGCAAAATACAGGCAGATCGGGGCAAGCTCTTACGATAATTTTATTCAGACGGATGCCTCCATCAATCCCGGAAACAGCGGAGGACCGCTCCTGAACACAAAGGGAGAGGTCATAGGCATCAATACCGCTATTTTTTCCCAGACCGGCGGTAGTGTGGGAATCGGCTTCGCCATTCCTATCAATATGGCGAAAGATCTCCTCCCACAACTTAAGAAAGGCAAGGTAGTGAGGGGATGGCTGGGAGTTATGATCCAGGAGATTACACCCGACCTCAAGGACAAGCTTAATCTGAAAAACGAGAAGGGTGCCCTGGTGGCGGATGTCACGAAAGGCGGTCCGGCTGAAAAAGCGGGGTTTAAAAGAGGGGATGTGATCGTATCTTTTGACGGAAAGGAGATTAAGGAGTCCAAGGAACTCCCCTATGTCGTTTCCTCAGAGCCTGTCGGCAAGACCGTTGTTGTTAAAATTATTCGCCAGGGTCAGGAAAAGACGATCCGGGTAACGCTTGGGGAGCTTAACGAGGAGGAAGAATCTCCAGCTATCAGAAAGACCAGTGCTGATGAACTCGGCCTTACCGTGGATGAACTCACTCCCGAGGATGCGAGAAATTACGGGGTATCCGATACAACCGGCCTCATTATCCTTCAGGTAGCAAGTAACTCGCCCGCCGCGGAGGCCGGACTGAAACAGGGTGACATCATACTCGAAATTGACCAGGAACAGGTCAAAGACCTTACCCAGTTTAATAAAAAGCTGGAATCCTACAAAGAGGGAGACACGATCCTCTTTTTGATCAAACGCCAGGAATCGACCCTGTACCTGACTTTGAAGGTTTGGAAATAAAGATAGGGGATCTTCGACCGGGCTGTTGGAGATCCCGATATCTTGCCGTTAAAAAGTAAGCAACCGAAGCCCAAGCTCCCGCAACTGGGCTTCGTCCACCCTGGAAGGGGCGTTCGTCAGGGGACAGGTCGCACTCGTGGTCTTGGGAAAGGCAATCACATCCCTGATGGATTCCACCCCTGACATGATGGACACTAACCGGTCAAAGCCGATGGCCATCCCGGCGTGGGGCGGCGCCCCATACTTCAGGGCCTCCAATAGGAAACCGAATTTCCGGTCCGCCTCATCCCGTGTTATACCGAGGATCCTGAACATCTCCTCCTGAAGATCGATGTTGTGTATTCGAACACTTCCGCCTCCTATCTCAACCCCGTTCAGGACAAGGTCGTAGGATCGCGCCCTTACCTTTTCCGGTTCTTCTTTCAACAGATGGATGTCCTCTTCCATGGGGGAAGTAAAAGGGTGATGCACCGCTTCGAGGCGCCCTTCTGTTTCATCATATTCCAGGAGGGGAAAGCGGGTTATCCAGAGAAAAGCGTATTCATCTCCCTTAATAAGATCCAATCTCTTTGCGATATCAAGTCGTAGCATCCCCAGGATCCTGTTTACGATCTTAGAATCATCGGCCGCTATGAATAGCAAATCACCGGGAAAAGCCTCCATTTTGTCTTTGATTTTATCCTTCCCTTCCTTTCCAAAGAACTTGCTAAGAGAAGACTGCCAGCCTTCCCCGGTGATCTTTACCCACGAGAGCCCCTTCCCTCCCCATTCAACCACGGATCGGGAAAGTTCATCGATCACTTTCCTGGAAAATTTGTCAGCTCCTCCCTCAACTTTGATAGCCTTTACGGTTCCTCCTTTTTCAACCACGGTTTTATAAACCTTGAAATCGGATTCGTCGGCGATTTCGGTGATATCCGTGAGTTCCATACCGAAGCGTGTGTCAGGCCTGTCAGTACCGTAGCGTTCCATGACCTCATTATACTCGAACCGGGTCATCGGCGCGGTCAATGTCATGCCCATGATATCCTGAAAGAGTCTCTGCATCATCTCCTCAAAGATCCCCATCACGCCTTCTTCGTTTGTAAAGGACATCTCGAGGTCCACCTGGGTGAACTCCGGCTGCCTGTCAGCTCGGAGGTCCTCGTCCCGAAAGCATCGAACGATCTGATAATACCTGTCGAAGCCTCCCACCATCAGGAGCTGTTTGAATAGTTGTGGAGATTGGGGCAATGCATAAAACATCCCGGGGTTCATCCTGCTTGGGACCAGGTAATCCCTCGCACCTTCGGGCGTACTCTTTGTGAGAAAAGGGGTCTCTACCTCTATGAACCCCTTCCCGTTCAGGTATTCCCTGACGGATGCCGCGATGAGATGACGCTTTTTAAAGTGTTCAAAGACTTGATTTCTCCTCAGCTCCAGATATCGATACTGCAATCTCAGGTTCTCGGCAGCATCCACAATGCCATCCACCTGAAAGGGCGGCACTTCCGTCCGGTTCAGTATCTTCAGCTCCGTGACCTGGAGTTCGATCTCTCCCGTCGGCATTTTCGGATTTTCCTGCCCCGCTAACCTCAAAGAAACCTTTCCCTTCACGGCGATGACCCACTCGTTCCGAAGAATATGGGCCCGTTTATGGGCCTCCCCATTCAACTTCGGGTCAAAGACGATCTGGGTAATCCCGTCCCTGTCCCGGAGATCGATAAAAATAAGGCTCCCAAGATCCCTCCGGCTGCTAACCCATCCCATCAACAGGGCCTCCCGGCCCGCGTCCTTCGCCCTCAGGCTGCCGCAGTAATGACTCCTTACCCAGTCTTCTAAAGTATCTATTTGCATACACTATTCTCTTTTCATTTTTCGTTGTCCACTGTCCAGACTAAAAGATCCAGGGCAGAGCCCACCATCTCTGGTTCCCAACAACCAAGATCTTCGAGGCCAAACCAAAGCAGGCTATGTCTGTCTCTTTAAGTCCATATCTTTTTAGTGATTCCAACACACATTGCCATGACCAAATATTTGGGGTTTATACTATAAAGGATATGGAATATGTGATGTCCTTTGCAAACCCCAAATATTTGGTCATTAGCTTCCAGGCAGGTAGATATGGGCTTAAAG
>CAYTUL010000333.1:0-5392 GCA_964441135.1 uncultured Desulfobacteraceae bacterium
GGATACGGTTGGGCACGACCACGCTACCGCTCTTAAGGGGGCTGAAGAGGTATGGGAACTCGCTCATAGGGCCATTCCCGCCTTTCTTCCTTCAATGACGGCCATGTGGATTCCCCTCGGGGCGACGCAATCCCCCACCCGGTAGAGCTCCTTGACCCGGCCCTTGAGCTCCCCGTAGAGCCCGTCGTCGGCCGTGTTTCCCATATCCAGGACAATGGTGTCATAGCCCTGAAATGTCCTGGGGGCGTTGGTATACAGATCCCTGCACCTCACGACGCCCTCCTCTATGCCGTCGACCAGGAGGTCCGTTTCAAACAGGACCCCTTTCTGGAGCAGCCGCTGCCGCGTCATGGAGAGATCGCCCAAGGGGGCCAGCTCCACGCCGATAAAGAGGTCGCTTGTAATCATGTGGACCTTTTTTCCCTGGTCGGCCAGGAATTCTACGGTGGAAGCGGCATGATGACCCCCGTTCTCGTCGATGAACAGGATCCTCTCGCCGATCGGAAACTCGCCTAACAGGACCTCCGGGACGTTCAGGACACCCGGCGGTCCGTATCGGCCGGGGACCGGTTTCGGCCGGGGTCTTGAGCCGGTGGCGACAATCACGGCGTCGGGGTTTTCCCCGGCCACCAGGTTTACGGTGACCTCCGTTCCCGTGACGACCCTTACCTCAAGCGCCCGTAGCCTGCGCTCCAGGTAGCGAATGATGGCTTCCATGCCCCGGCGCCTGGGTCTCTTACAAATCAGGTTGATCTGCCCCCCGATGCTCGCTTTCTTTTCATAGAGCGTGACCTCATGCCCCCTTTCCCGGGCCGCCCGGGCCGCCTCCAGGCCCGCGGGACCTCCGCCGATAACCATGACCTTCTTTTTGGACCCGGCCTGCGCAGGAACGCCGGCTCCGGCCAGGGATTCGTTACCCACCTCTGGGTTCTGGATGCAACCTATCCTTTTGGATTGGTTGACGCGGCCGATGCATCCCTTGTTGTCCCTCACGCAAAACCGGATATCTTCCGGGTTGCCTTCCATGGCCTTTCTGGGCGAGTCCGGGTCGCAGATCAGGTTGCGGATGAGCCCCACGGCATCGGCCTGCCCCTTTTCGATAATCCCGTCCGCCGTTTCGGGCCTATTGATCTGGTGACTTGCGATCACGGGCACGGGAACCCGCTGCCTGACACGCTCCGCCGCCTCGATGGTAAAGCCGAAGGGCGTGTGCATGGACGCCATGAAGAGGTGAAGATTGTAATAGGTGCCCACGGAGACGTTAATAAAATCGGCCTTCCCTTCATTCACGAAACGTTCTGCGAAATGGTCTGATTCCTCTGGGGTGATCGCCCCCCAGAACTTTTCGTCCACGCAGAGCCGGATGCCCACGGAAAAATCCGCGCCCACCTCGTCCCGGACGGCCTTCAGAACCCGGAGGGGCAGCCGCATCCGGTTCTCCATGTCGCCCCCGTACTCGTCCCTGCGAAAATTGCTCAGGGGGGAAAGGAATTGCCTCAGGATGGACTCCGGCCCCATGTCGATCTCTATGCCGTCGAATCCCCCGTCCCTGACCGTTCCGGCCGCGCCGGAAAAGGCCCGGACCAGCTCCTCTATATCTTCCGGCTCCATGGGTTTGGCCGTCTCTCCGAACACGATATCGGATACGGCCGAAGGCCCCCATAGGGCCTTGCGGGTAACGGCCCCGCTGCTCTGAAAACCGTGGTGATTGAGCTGGGCGAAAATCCTGGCGCCGTGCTCGTGAACGGCCCGGGTCAGTCTCTCAAGATCCTTCGGGGTATCCGGGTGAAAGATCTCGATCATGGATTCCCAGGGCCTGTCGTTAGGATGGATGGTAAGTTCCCCTAAGATGATAAGACCGCACTTTCCCCTTGCCCGCCGCGAATAATAGGCGATGTGGCGATCGGTCAATCGACCTCTTTTCGCGAAATTGGTCCGGTGGGCGAGAAAACAGACCCGGTTTGGAAGGGTTACACTACCGATCTTCAGGGGTTTAAAGAGGTGATCAAACATCATTCCATACGATTCAGGCAGCCGCCCTTTTCGACATCCTCAGATTCATGAGGCACTCAGGGTCCGGCAGGGAGATATCGTTATAGGTATGATAGGCCATGGCCGGGCATCCTCCGCGGCAGATATCAAAGCGGGTGCAATCCAGGCAGGATTTGACATCAAGGGTTCGGAATGTGATAAAAACACGCGCATTATCCCAGAGGCTTTTAAAGGCCCGGTCACGGATGTTTCCCGCCAGGAAGGGGGCTTCCTGGAGAAAGGCGCAGGGATATACGTTCCCTTCAGGGGAGATACAGCAGGTCATCTTGGCCGCGCCGCACATATCCAGGCCCTTGTTCCTGCGGCTTTCCGAGGTAAGACAAAAGAAGGAGTCTCCCGTGCGCACAAGATTGTGTTCGTTGAGCCATTCTGCAAAGGTCTCCAACTGATCCACGGTGGGTCCCAGCGTGTCCTTGGAGGTCTTGCCCCTGCCCGAGGGCCGAAAACGGGAGACCCTCAGTTCGGCCCCATATTCTCCAGCCATGCTCCGGAGGGTGTCCAATTGTGAAAAATTGGTACGCGTAAGCACGGTATTGATACTGAATCGAACCCCGCTCCCCGCTAAGCAATCCAGGGCCTGAAGGATCTTCCTGTAGGTCCCCTCTCCTCGTATGGCGTCGTTTACCTCTTCCGTGGCCCCGTCCAGGCTGACCTGGAGGTAGAGCATCCTGAGGGCGGAGAGGCGTTCGGCAAGGCCCCG
Source organism: uncultured Desulfobacteraceae bacterium (assembly GCA_964441135.1). GTDB lineage: Bacteria > Desulfobacterota > DSM-4660 > Desulfatiglandales > HGW-15 > CAYTUL01. The sequence goes on from CAYTUL010000333.1 coordinate 2,753, forward strand.
ATCCACTGCCATGCCGTTTGTGCTTACACAGGTTACAAGGCCCTTTTCATGGCAGTAGGCAAGCAGGTCTAAAAAACCGGGTCTGATGAAGGGTTCACCACCTCCTATATTGACCTGGAAGACCTTCAGGGAGCTTAGCTGATCGATAAGCCCGAGGCACTCTTCATGGGTCAGTTCGTCCCGGGAGGGCTTACCTGCATCTGAAAGGCAATGAACGCACCGGAGATCGCATCTCATGGAGATCTCCCAGGTGACGTTCACCGGGGCCCTCAGGCCCATTCTCGCCATGTCAGCACTCAAGGATGACTCCCTTCTCCTTTAAATGTCTCAGGCTCGACCTTATCTCCGGCAATCGGGCATGCTCCGGGGAATCCGGACCTGTTCGCCGGCCGAGCCACTGTTCAAGGGTCAAGTTGCCCTGAAAAAAGTCACTGCCGAGCAGATCTCCCGAGGATAAAAAATAGAGCCTCGGACCGGTCATGGTATAGAACAGCAGCCCGAAATCCTCCTCTCTCACCTGGGAGCCAGGGGCCAATTTATATTTGATTTTACCCATGTTCTCTTTCTCTATTCCCATACAGAGTTCAGAGTATAGGTGAATTTGCCGTTTTCTGTCAATAGATAGGAACGGATGGACAATTGATTTTGCCCGGGGGTTATGATAATAAAGCCGCAAACCCTGAACCTTGAACCCTGAACCTGGAACCGATGCATTCAGGGAAAAGAAAGTGAGGTCTTTCTATGGGATTCCCAAGCGTTTATCCCACGGCAACAACGGTATATGCTCCGGAGAAGTGCTGGAACGGATTTACCATTTTTCAGTCCTTCGAGACCGGAGCCGTGCTCATCGATATGAATGGGCAGGTACAGCGGCTCTGGAAGGGACTCAACGGATTTCCCAATAAACTGTTGCCCGGGGGTTATCTCATGGGCAGTACGGGATGGCGTTCCTTTAAGCACGGGTATCAGGATCTTGTAGATATCGTCCAGGTGGATTGGGAGGGTCGGATTACCTGGCAGTTCAATCGTTATGAATGGATCGAAGATAAAGGGGAAAAGCCCCAGTGGATGGCCCGGGCCCATCACGATTATCAGAGAGAAGGGTCTCCTGTGGGGTATTATATCCCGGGTATGGAACCAAAGGTGTCCGAAGGCAGCACATTCATCTTGTGCCATAGGAATCTGCACAACAGCAAGATAAGCGACAAGCTCCTGTTAGATGATGTGTTCATGGAGATTGACTGGGAAGGGAATATCGTCTGGGAATGGGTCTGCAGTGACCACTTCGACGAGATGGAGTTCAGTGAGGCGGCCCGCAATACCATGGCACGCAACCCGAACTTTCATGACGTCGGCATCGGGTTCGGGGACTGGATCCACATCAACTCCATGTCCCTGTTGGGACCCAACAGGTTATATGATGCCGGAGATCCACGCTTCCACCCCGATAATATCATCTGGAGCGGCAGGCAGACAAATATCATCGCCATTGTGGAAAAAAAGAGCGGAAAGATCGTCTGGAAGATGGGGCCGGACTACGATGGGACGCGGGAGCTCCGGGACATGGGCTGGATCATCGGGCCCCACCACGCCCATATCATCCCCCGAGGTCTTCCGGGAGAGGGGAACCTGCTCCTTTTCGATAATGGGGGTTTTGCCGGCTACGGTATCCCCAACCCGGGCTCACCCACTGGACTCAACAACGCGCGAAGAGATTACTCACGTGTCCTGGAAATTGATCCCCTCTCCCTGAAGGTGCTCTGGCAGTACACCCCCTCTGAAGCGGGATGCAAGCTTCCGGACAGGTCCTACCGGTTCTATAGCCCCCTGATCAGCTCGGCCCAGCGGTTGCCCAACGGAAACACGATGATTACCATAGGCTCGGCCGGAATCATTATAGAAGTCACGCCCGATCACGACCTCGCCTGGGAATACGTCAGCCCCTTTTTCCTCAAGGATGTGAACTCCAACCTGATTTACCGGGCCTATCGGGCACCCTATGATTGGGTACCCCAGTTGGAGAAACCGGAAGAGGTGCAGGTTGAAAAACGCGACGTCAGTGAGTTTTCCCTCAGCGGCCGTCCCCCAAAGCTGGCCCGTTACGTCATCGATATGGCGGAGGTGAAACCCTTTGAGGCGGGCTCCCAATCCTGCGTTGTCTCCGATGATAAAAAAGACGTAACAGCCTAAGCCTTGCCATACGCCCTGCGCCTTGCGCCTCTCTTTCACTTCGTTGCTATAACCTCTGAATCAAGTATAAAAAGGCCGGGACACGGCACCTGGTCTTTATCCTGTAGAATTCCCGCTTCATCCCCCTTTTTTCATCAATCCTTCCATTAATCATGGGTGAAAAATAAAAGGTCCCTTTGCCAGAAGGGGCTTCCGGATGCTTCTCAATCAACCGGATAATGGATGGGACATGTCCCCTGGGAAGGTCCTGGCCGAAGACGAAATTTGCGGTGATTTCGATCCTTTCATAACGCCTGTTTATATTGATCATCCGGACAAAGGCCTCTTCTACGGCTTCGGGAGAGATCGCCTTTCCAAGTGTGTCGAGGGTTTCCCTGTCGCCGGACTCAAGACCTATATTCAGGATTGTAAGGAAAGGGAGGCCCTCAAGCCTGTCAAAGACATTCCTAT
>CAYTUL010000334.1:0-5390 GCA_964441135.1 uncultured Desulfobacteraceae bacterium
GGTATGGGCCTTGCCATATGCCGCAGGATTCTTGAACACCACGGAGGGAGTATTACGGCCAGGAGTGAACCTGGAAAGGGAGCGACATTCATCGTGAAGCTGCCGGTGATAGGGTGAAAGAGCCCCTTTATGATTGATTCGCGTAAGCAGCGGCTTCCAGACCGGCTATGCAGCCCTCCCCCCCCGCTTTGGCCACCTGCCCGGGCGGGCCGCAGATGTCACCCGCCGCATACACCCCGGGGATGTTGGTTTCCTGTTTCTTGTTCGTCATAATGTATTTCATAGTCTCCCGGTCTAAGGAAACACCCAGGTTACTTCCAAGGGCCGTGGCTCCCTTGGCCCCCAGTTCGATGAAGACGCCGCTCACATCTATCCTCGTACCGTCATCCAGTCTTACCCCCATCACGGATTCTTCCCCTAAGATTTCATCGACCTTGCGGTTCTCATGGACATATATGGAACTCTCCCTTACCTTTTCGGCTAACGGATCGGCCACCTCCACCCTCTCGCAGATCAGGTGGACGTCCTTTGCATAGAACAGGAGGGTCAGGGCGCCGGTCACGGCAGCGCTCTCACCCCCGACTATGGCCACGGTCTCACCCTTGTAAAAACCCGCATCGCAGTCCACGCAGTAGCTTATCCCGCGCCCTGAGAAGTCCTTTTCTCCTTTTACGCCCAGTCTATTCCGTGATATGCCCATGGCCAGGATAAGGGCCCTGCATGTTAATCTTCCGCCTCCTTCCGCCTGTATAATAAAAAGGCCGTTATCCCCGGTCAAATCCGTTACATCCTCATCCAGGAATTCCGCACCAGACTCCCGGGCCCTGATTTGCGCCTGATCCAGCAGATCTGCCCCCGTGTCACCGCACATACAACAGTAATTTTCAATATGGGCCTTGAAAGCACTGCTTTTATGAAGCCTGCCCATCACAAGGACCGTCACCCGTCTCCGGGCCGCGTGAATAGCAGCCTGCAGTCCCGCCGGTCCGGAACCCAGAACAATCACATCATAATGCCTTCCGCTCATGATATCATTATCCAATTTCACGTCTCCATGCTCCTTCCGTGACGATTGTCTAAAATCTAATGAATATTCACTCTCCTTTTCCCGGGATATTCAATAGGGTAAGGACTGTATTTTCGACCAATTCCATGGTCAGGTCAAGAAGATCTCAAAGCCCTTTGCCTGGTGGGAGCTTGTCAGGGTCCGTCCTCCTTTTGGAATTCATAATGGCAGTTATACCGAAATGTTATGCTTGTTGATCGAATCAAGGTTGAAATCCCGATCCTCCGGGACTGCCTGGGATCCTCGCACCCTTGACCCCGTGTTTATCCTGTTTTTTCATGATGATACGCATACTGTCTGCGGGATCTGAATATACAGGATAGACCCTATGTTCTACCGGAAGAATCCGGTCTATAGTATTTGATAAATTCCGACCTGGTGCTGTCGGGCGGGAACCCCGGCAGCCGAAGGGCCGGGTTATACTGTCAGAATTGAACATTGAAGAAAGGAGAACAGGAAATGGCGGATACAAAGGATTCACCGTTGGTTTGGGTAAAGGACAATGCGGGTAACCGGTTTCTGTGTCCCATGGACTCATTAATCGATCCCAACTCCGTGACCGAGGCAGAAAAAAGGGACTGCGTGGATGATGCATCCCGGCTGATCGATCCGAAAAGCGTCCCCGGCGAGGGGAAACTTAAGTTCAGCGAATCAAAAAGCCCGAGTTAAATATTAAAAACCTGAAGGGGATTTTAAACATAAGGGACTCTTTCTGAAAGGAGATCCATGATGAAATATCGAACAATGAACGGCATCCTGCCTATTTTCATCGTCTGCATTCTTTTTTCATGGCTGTCAGGGCCTGAAGGTGCCCGCGCCGGGGATCAGGAGGTCTCCGGCAAAAATATCACACGAGCCGTGGCCGTTCTTCATCCTACCCGGGGAAACAGTGTGAGTGGTGTAGTCCATTTTCTCGAGGTAAAGGGAGGTGTGCAGGTGACCGGTGAGTTCATGGGCCTGAAACCCGGAAAACACGGTTTTCACATACACGAACTTGGAGACTGCTCGGCTCCGGACGGGACCTCTGCCGGGGGACACTACAATCCCCTGAACAAGCCCCATGGTGGACCGGATGCCGCGGAACGTCACATAGGGGACCTGGGGAATATCACGGCCGACAAATCCGGCCACGCCAGCTACGACCGGGTGGACAGCCATCTGTCCCTGAATGGACCCCTTTCCATTGTAGGCAGGGGAGTTATTATTCATGCAAAAGAAGACGATTTCGTAAGCCAGCCTACGGGAAATGCGGGAGCCAGGGTGGCCTGCGGGGTGATCGGCGTCACGGGAGACTGATTCCGAGCCCATCATCTCTGACTTTCGGTAACCGGTATCTTCGAGCGTCAAGAGATCCTCGGCCCTTTGCCGGGAGCTGCGGGACCTTCACAGGAGTATCATGGCTTAAGGTAACCTTGACATATAGGACCGTTTTCACTATACTCCTGTCAATAAAAATTGAGTTCTATCAAGAACAACGAATAATGTGACGCGAATGGCAGGGCCTGATAAGAAAGATAATAATAAGAACCCTTCCGATATTCATTTGAAACATGAGAAAGATATCATCTATTCCATCCGTAGACTCATGCAGGCGGGAGAACTTTACACGAAAGAACTAAATAAGATATATAACATAAGCGCGGCACAGTTGAACTGTCTTCTCACCATCTATGAACACGGTCCTCTTTCCCCGTCTCATATAGCAAGAAATATCCTGGTCAATTCGAGCACAGTAACCGGTATTATCGACCGGTTGGAGCAGAAAGGACTTGTAAGACGATTAAGGATCTCCAGTGACAGGAGAATAATAACGGTCGAATTGACTAAAAACGGGGTTGTACTCGCGGAAAATGCACCCCCACCCATTCAATGGAAGATTATTGACGGACTCAATAAGATATCCGAAACGGAAATCAAGCGGATTGCAAGCACGCTTGCGAAACTCACCAATATGTTGGATGTCCAGGATTTGGAAGTAACCTAAATTCCCTTTAATCCACACATATCCTTCACACCCCTAAAATACCTTTGATAAAAAGCTTGACACTCCATTTCCTATCCTGTAAAAATATTTTTAACTCAAATATTATTAGATGATATTATTTTAAGTCAAAATATCAGGAGTGCATATTATTCTATTTTTTCAAAGAACTATATACCGTGTAAAAATGAATATGACGGGGCACCCTTGGGAACACACGCCGAATGCATAAGGGACATCATTTACTCCATACGCAGGCTGATGCAGGCGGATGAGCTTTATACTAAGGAGCTGAATAAGACATACAATATCAGCTCAACACAGTTAAACTGTCTCATTGCCCTTTATGAAAGAGGACCCATGTCCGTTTCCCACATAGCCGAAGTGATCATGGTTAATTCCAGCACGGTAACAGGAACATTAGACCGATTGGAAAGGAAAGGGCTCGTCAAAAGATTGCGTATATCTGAGGACCGACGCGTTATCATTATAGAATTAACAAAAAACGGAAAAGCCCTTGCCGAAAATGCCCCACCGCCCATTCAGTATAAGATCATTGATGGGCTCAACAGGCTTTCAGAACGAGAAACTGATGAGATAGCCGGAACCTTGATAAAGCTGACCAGTATGCTCGACGCCCAGGATATGGAAACGACAAGAACCGCATAGATATCCGGCCAGGCGATTTCATTCCTGGTCCTTCGTATATCGAATATTGGTAACTATTTAAAAATAGGATCAAATCAAATTTTCTCCGGATATTTACCCGGAGAACTTGACACGGTGGATATTACATTCTATAATGATTATTTCAACAGAAAATATATGATAAAATATAATTTTATTCAGAATGTTTACAGCAGAACATAGCCTCCCCTCTTGAATCCTGGAAGAACAAGCGTGATCGTGCAGTTCAAATACGTAAGGAGTTCCATGTGAACAAGGAATATATAAAAATATCAAAATCTTTACTTGGCGAGAACACGGTGGAGATGCTTTTACAGGTCCATCAGGACAGTATGTGGATCCTTGAGAATCTCGGGGTCGGTTGCAGACAGGCGGATATTCAGGAAGCATTTAAAAAGTTCGAAGCCGATGGAGAGGCGATTGTTTATGAAGATCGTATTTATTTGACTGGGACCCTCGTGGAACGGTGTCTCGATAAAGTGCCGGGACTTGATAAATTTTTTGTTCCCTTAAACAGCTTCTTTGTCGGGGGCACGGCACCCTACGTTTATGATGACAGGGCCGGAAACGGGGGAATAATCCCGACCGAAGAACATGTGGAACGTATTGCGCGTATTACCGAGGAGACTTCAATAATCGGAGGCATGGGCAGGGGCGTCAAACTGAAGGATGAAGTCACCCAGATGAATATCATGTATGAAAACTGCACAAAGCCTATCTATTTTGCGGTAACCTCGGACACCGCCCTTACCAGGGCCTTAGAGATTAATGACAGGAGACACAACATAATGATCGTCTTCTGCCTCACGCGCCCGCCCCTTGAAGTGAACGAGAATTTTTCGGAACATTTCGTCAAGGTGGTCCGGGCCGGTCTGCCGATTTTTATCTCCGCCATGCCGATGGCGGGCATCAGCGCGCCTTACTGCTATAACGGTGTCTTAGCCATGACCCACGCAGAGGTCCTCTTCGGTATCTGTACAGCGCAATTGCTAAACCCGGGGATCACGTGTATTCACGCAGGATATCCCACGATCGCCGATCCAAGAATCGAATACAATCCGAATTACGGTCTGATAAGTCATAATTTCTTAAATATCCTGATGACTCATCTGAACCTGATGCTGGATTTGCCCACATTCCAGAGCGCGGGAACGACGCATGAAGAACATCTCACGGAGCGGGCCTTTGAGGACGCGAGGATGGGTCAGGCCCTGTGCAAGAAGTATGGATTTCATATGATGAGGCACCCCTTCGCTTTTCTCAGGTATCTGATCGATTTCTCTTTTGAGAAACTGGAAAGGGCCGCCCGGATCGCGGAAGAGGTATCTCCGGAAGATGCGCCGGAGGTGGAGAACCCCGTTTATGATGAGAGGGGAATGGAATCCTTGAAAAACATCGGCCTTGGAATGTACATGGAGGATCCCCTCACCACGGCGAATTTGGGTAAGATTTTTGTCAACTAATTCATAAAGGAGTTATTATGTGCGGCATAGCAGGTTGTATTGGAAGAAAAGACATTAAAACCGTGAACAGGATGCTGGATGCCCTCCCTCACAGGGGCCCAAATGACAGGGGAATCCATATCAACGGAAACAGCGTTTTCGGCCATACCCGCCTGTCGATCGTGGATGTTGAAGGAGGTCATCAGCCCATTCT
>CAYTUL010000335.1:0-5373 GCA_964441135.1 uncultured Desulfobacteraceae bacterium
CGTATAACCCGGCTGAAAGACGCGATTCAGATGAAAAAGACACCAGACCGGGTCCCGTTCACGGTCCTTCCCAGTCTGTGGCCTGTAATAAATGCCGGTATGACGGTCGAAGAGGCCATGTACGACTATGACAAAAGCGTAGCGGCCTTTAGAGACGTTGTAGTCGAATACGAGCCGGATATGCATATGGGCGCTGCTGCGGTGGGTTCAGGCAAATTTCTTGAGATCTTGGATTACAAGTTATACCACTGGCCGGGGCACGGGGTCGCACCCGAGCACAGCTATCAGGCCGTTGAGGGCGAATATATGAAGCCTGAAGAATATGATATATTTTTGATGGATCCATCCTATTATTTTAGTAATTTCTATATGCCAAGAGTCTTCGGCGCACTGGGGGGATGGACCATGTTTCCTTATCTTCCAGGTATACTCGAAATATATGGGGTCGCCGGTAATTTTATTCCCTATGCGCTGCCACCAGTACAGGAAACCTTTAAAAAGCTTACCGAGGCCGGCGCAGAAGCATTGAAATGGGCCCAATCCATTGGCGCTTTTGAAGGGGAGATGATGAGTCTGGGATATGTTAACATCCTCGCCAATGGATTTTCCAAGGCGCCCTTCGATATCTTAGGTGATACGCTCCGCGGCACCAGAGGGATCATGATAGATATGTTTCGGCGGCCCGACAAACTGCTGGCCGCCCTGGATGCACTGGTTCCCATTGCCATCAGTATGGGTGTTGGCGCCTCGAAGATAAACGGCAATCCCCTTGTGTTCATGCCCCTTCATAAGGCTGCCGATGGTTTCCTTTCCGATGACCAGTTCAAAAAATTTTACTGGCCTACCTTCAGAAAAGTTCTCATCGGGCTGATCGAGGAGGGCTGCATCCCCTTTCCGGCCCTTGAGGGGTACTGGAATTCGCGTTTGGAGATTATCCAAGACATCCCAAAGGGAAAAACGGCGTGGATGGTGGATCAGTCGGATATTCAAAAAGCAAAGGAGACCCTGGGCAAGGTGGCTTGTCTATGCGGCAACGTCCCTTCATCCATGCTGCTGTTATCCACTTCTGATGAGGTGCGTGACTATTGCAAAAAGCTCATCGATACGGTTGGAAAAGGTGGTGGTTTTATCCTGAGTAACGGGGCGTTTTTCGATGAGGCGAAGGCAGAGAATGTCAAGGCTATGGCCGACGTCGCAAAGGAGTACGGCGTCTACAAGTGATAAAAGGAAAAACCCTGATTATAGCCTGCAAGACGGTCATCGAAGAGATGGGAGATCTGATACCTTCCGGTGTGGAAACGCACACCCTTGAATCCGGACTCCATATTCATCCTGACAAACTCCGAGACGCACTGCAGGCTATGATCGATGAATTCACGGCAGACGCTGAAATCATCATCCTCGGTTATGGGTTGTGTTCCATGGGTGTGGTTGGACTAAAGGCCGGGGACAGCACACTCATCATACCACGTCAGGATGACTGCATCTCCTTTTTTTTAGGTTCTCGCAGGGCCTATAAAAAAGAGATGGAGCGGGAGCCTGGCACCTATTTTCTTTCCAAAGGCTGGATTAACGCCGGAATATCCCTTCTTGAAGAATTAAAGGATATGGAAAAGCGATACGGCAGGGAACGCGCCCAAAAGCTTATGAAACGTCTGATCCAGAACTACAGGCGCCTCGCCTTTATTGATATGGGCTATAACAATCAGGAACGTTACCGGGAATATTCTCGGAAGGTAGCCAATGAGTTCAATCTCTACTATGAAGAGATCGAAGGGACAACCGAATTTCTCCAAAAAATGGTTAACGGTCCATGGAACGGCGATTTCATAGTTGCCCCGGCCGGCCACAGGATTACTCTTGAAGATTTCAAATTATAAACTGCGAACTGGACTGTATGGTTTCATGATAAGCCTCTCCATGAACTGGAGGGGCTTATTTCAATAGTGAATGATGTCATGCGTTGACACTGGGATTACATACAATAAGGAGTAAAACATGGAAACAAAGGTATCAAGCGCAACCAAGGAAGTCATTATTACCGGGGACGGGCCGACCACCCTCATAGGTGAGCGGATCAACCCGACGGGAAAAAAGAAATTGGCTGAAGCCCTCAAGAACAACGATCTTGAAGTGATCTCCCAGGAGGCGGTCGCCCAGGTCGAGGCAGGGGCCGACATCCTGGATGTCAATGTGGTAACACCAGGAGTAGATGAAGTCGTCATGCTTCCAAGGGCACTGGAAAAGGTCATGGCCGCCGTTGACGTACCCCTTTGCATTGATATCAATAACCCGGCAGCCCTCAAGGAGGCCCTCAAGGTATATCGGGGGAGGCCCATTGTGAATTCCGTGACCGGTGAGGAGAGTTCGCTCAATGAGGTACTACCCCTGGTCAAGGAATATGGAACAGCCGTCATCGGTTTGACCATGGATGACGACGGTATACCCAAAGAGGCGGAGCGGAGGGTTGCCATCGCCCATAAGATCCTTGAGCGAGCCAATTCAATGGGAATTCCCACCGAGAACATTATAATAGATTGTCTTGCCCTGACCCTCGGCGCGGATAGCAATGCAGCCCTTGTGACCCTTGAGGCTATTCGGAGGGTAAAGGAAGATCTGGGCGTAAATCAGACCCTTGGGGCGAGCAATATCTCCTTTGGACTGCCCGAACGCAGCATCGTCAACCATTCATTCCTGGCTTTGGCGATTCCATCAGGACTGACCTGTCCCACGGTCAATGTTGCGAGTGTGCGTGCGGCCATTCTATCAACGGACCTGGTCTTGGGCCGCGATAGGTTTGCCCAGCGTTACATGGGATATATCCGGCAGCGGATGAAGAAGTAGATTTTTCAGCGCCCCTTATATTCCGGTTTTCTGTCTTCAGCTAAGGCGCGAAGCCCTTCCCCATAATCCTCACTCTGGAGCATCTCCTCGAAGAAGGCCTTCTCCAGGCTCAATCCGTCCTCCAGGGACATGTTTGCCCCCCTGATCATGGCCTCCTTGGCCCTTGAAACGGCAAGCGGGCCCTTTTCGCAGATCTTCAGGGCCCATTCCCCGGCAGTTACCAGGAGCTGATCAAAGGGGACCACCCTATTGACCAGTCCTATCCTGTATGCCTCTTCTGCGCTGACAGGACTTCCCATGAGTATCATTTCAGCGGCCTTTGCACGGGTAATCATCCTCGGAAGTCTCTGGGTCCCGCCCAGGCCCGGGATCAGGCCCCTCCCCACCTCCGGGAACTGCAGGAAGGCATTTTCCGAGGCGATCCGGATATCGCAGGCCAGTGCTATTTCGACACCGGTTCCCCTTGCCGGCCCGTTCACGGCCGCGATAAGGGGCTTCCAGATATTCAGTCCGCGTGTGATCATGGGGGGCTCCTTAAAACTCTTTTCAGCCCATGGCATGAGCATGGTCTTGTGGTCGGCCCCGTTGGTAAAGACATCTCCCGTTCCTGTGATGATGGCGACCCATGCATCAGGATCATCCCGGAACGCCATAAGTCTGGTCCCGAGGTCCCGAAAGGAATCGCCGTCCATCCTGTTAAGTGTCTTCACGAGATCAAAGGTGATGGTTACTATCTTATCCTCTTTTTCGTAATAGACAGGCATATGGGTCTCCTTTGGATTCACGGGCATAAATCTCTAAACAGATTTATTCGGCATACTTATTTGCCGGAAGAACCAAAAAGGACCTCCAGACATTGAATACAGACCCCATAATGTCCAGGTCCTTTTTATAAGATTTCTTAATTAAATATAAATTTTAGAAAAAATCCCAGTATGAGTCAATGTAAAATTGACCTGTTAAGTATACCTTTTTTCCCTTGACAAATGAGAGAATTAAAATATAATTATCAACCAGATGGTTGGTTGGTAAGCATAAACCCTATAGCCCGGTGACTTAGCAGTCCTTGCTATTGTAAGCGGTGATACTTTTTAATTCCCTTAATTATTTTATCTTCATGAGGGATTGGGTTCCAAATTCCCCATTTGTATAGTGAACAGGAGCAAGAAATTGGTAATGGTCATAAATATTGGCATCATATTGAACTGGCTTTATAATTATGATCGATCGAGCTGTTAGGCTAAAATCTGTTCTTCATGAAGATATCTGTTATTATAATTCCTGCTACCTCCAAGGCTATCAATGGTTTGTCCGGAGCTTACTTAAAAATCCATAATATTATATTACTGACCTGAAAGCTTTCAGGAAAAGCCCAGGTCAATAAAGGGGTCTAAAGGATGATTTAAATAACCATAAACCATTCGGATAGGGAGGGATTTCAATGAAAAAGAAAAGCATTTTTTTGATGGTAATGATCGTATGCCTGGCCATGGTTATAACTGTGATTCCATTGTCCCCCGGATACGCGAAATCAAAAGACAAAAATGTGATTAAAATCGGGGCGCTGGTTCCCTTAACAGGGCCATTTGCCATGTGGGGAAAGATGTTTCAGAACTCCATGGAGATGGTCCTGGAAGAGGCGGGTTGGAAAGTCGCGGGGAAAAAAATTGAATTTGTTGTGGAAGATGAAGGCGGGGTGGATGTAAGTTTATGCCTCGAAAAGGCAAAAAAACTTGTAGAAGCCGACCAAATAGATATCCTCATGGGTCCATTCTTTGGAAGTTCCGCTTTCACGGTAATGCCCTACACATCATCCATACCGATTATCAATGTAAAATGGAGTGAACCGGATAAATCAAAGGAGGAAATCGGAAATAAATATGCCTTCTGGGTTGCCATGTCCTATTGGGACAATACCTATCCTCTGGGAGTCTACGCCTATGAAGAAAAGGGGATTAGATCGGTAGTCTCTATAGGCAGTGATTATGCCTGTGCCTATGATTTTGTCGGAGGTTTTATGGAGGCCTTCAAATCCAAGGGTGGAAAAGTGATCCAACAGCAGTGGGCTCCCTTGACTGAAACGGATTATACTCCCTACCTATCAAATTTGAAGGAGGCCGACGCGTTTGTGTGCGGCGCGTTGGGACCTGCGGCCAAACTACCCCTATTCGCACAATATGATGAATTGGGCCTTTTCAAAAAGTTGCCGATTTACATATCGGAGATTGGTACCCTGCCTCCGCCGGTGATGAAGGAGATGGGAGACAAGATTATCGGCATTATGGGTATTCAAAAATTCCTGAAAGACAACAATCAGGAATCCAAAAAATTCTTTGAGGACTATGTCGCAAAATTCAAAGGAGAACCGGATGAAAAGGCCTGTGATGCTTATAACGGAATGAAAGTTGTCCTGGAAGCCCTAAAAATCAGCGGCGGGGATACAGATGCCAATGTTTTAAAAAAGGCCCTGCTTAATGTAAAAATGACACTTCCAACAGGTCCTTTTCAATTTTGTAAGGGCAGGATAGG
>CAYTUL010000336.1:0-5369 GCA_964441135.1 uncultured Desulfobacteraceae bacterium
ATCCCCGAGCACCCTTCTGTATTAACCATCTTTCAAAAGGCTAAAGTGTTACAAATAATTAAAAAAATATCCAGTTTACACACGAATTAAAAAATTATAAATATATCTTAAAACGCCGAGTAATCCATCCCTAATTTTTCAACAAGCGGGGTGTGAATTACTCGGATTTTGATACAATCGAATTAGTGTTCTTCCAGCCACTCATTATAGGTTTGCCTGGCCACCATATGTTCCCTGAGGAAAGTGGTGTGGGCCCAGGGCTGGATAATGTAGGCCGAAGGAGCAAGATATATCGGAATTACCAGGCACTCATCGGCCATTAATCTCACTAATTTTTTGGTAATAGCTTTTTGACTTTCTACATCATAGGCCTTGTAAGCCTCTTCGCACATGGCGATGAGTTCGGGCGGCCTCTTGAAGCTGGCGTAGTTTGCCATGGGCTCGGGACCAAACTGGGCAAAGAAGGTCTGGAGATAGTTGGGGTCAATGCCGGTCAGGAAGAGGATCAGGTCTTCCCATCCCTCCAGCCAGAGGGTATTGAAAAACCTGCCGGGATCGGCCAGATCAATCTTTACATCGATTCCTACATCACGGAGAAAACCAGCTATTGCTTCCGCCTCCGAAGGCCAGGTTCCAATTGACATGGCGGTCAGCTTCAACTTGAGGCCCTTGGAATAACCGGCCTCGGCCAGGAGTTTCTTGGCCATTTCCGGATTATAGGGACGCCCCTTATAGTCGGGGTCATATCCCCATTCACCGGGAGGGGCCACCATGGTCATGGGTATATAATAGCCAAAACCCAGGGCCTTGGCCATGGCCGCCTTGTCCAGGGCGTATTCTATGGCATAGCGCATTCTCTTATCATTAAACTTTGAATTGGGATCCTTGGTGTTGATATAAATCATTCTCGGAAGACCATAACCACTCTGCCTGATAAAACCTTTCTTCACGAGTTCGGCCTGGTATTTTACAGGGGTTTGGTACCACATATCCGCCTCACCCGCCTGCATCATAGCCGAGGCGGTCACAGGGTCGGGAATGTATGTTACCCTAATGCCGTCAAGATAGGGTTTTCCCTTCTGCCAGTAGTCTTCATTCTTAACCCATTTAATGTACGCGTCCCTCTTGTATTCGGCAAGCTTAAAGGGCCCGGTACCCACACAGTTCTGTCGAGCGAAGGCCTTGCTTTTTTCAATATCTCCGCCTCCAGCCTTGTCCCAGGCCGCTTTGGAATACATCGGCACCCATCCTAGCCCGAAAAGGAACTGGTTATTGAAGTCCTTTATATGAAGAACCAGAGTATAGTCATCCACAACTTCAATGGATTCCACCTTATCATCATGTTGCAGCCTTTTCGTATCCTTGAAAAGCTGATAGTTCCAGGCTGCTACTTCGGCGTTAAAGTCTGACCCGTCATGGAACTTAATACCTTTCCTCAGCTTAAAAGTCATTGTCTTCCGATCCTTACCCACTTCCATGGATTCACATAAGAAAGGGACAATTTGCTTGTTTTCATTGGTTTCCATCATTCTTTCCACGGCGGGCAGGACCGCGATCTCATCACCGGGTCCCATCTCAGGGAGATAGCCTAAAACCCTCGGTCCGTTTGGAGCGATTTCTCTCCATATACCTCCATACCGGGGTTTCTCTTCACAGAAACTGTTAAAAACCAGACCGACTGCCAAAACAAAGAAGATTAAAGCCATGAACAGTAACTTTTTCATTTTCTTTGTACCTCCTTTCTGGTTTTTGAGTCTTTTTTATCTTTTTCCTACCAATCTTCATGGATTCAATGAGACAGTGCTTTTTGATCAGATAGCAATATTTATCACTAATAAACAGCAAAGCTCTTTAATACATTAACTTTATTTATGCAATCAAGTTTTTTTTTATTCATACAGGTCGCCCTGTAAATAACCGACGAACATTGCATATGAATAGAATGGCAGGTAATCGGGTATTTAGAGGTTATCTTTGAAATTGAGGGGTTACGGCGAATAGGTTCCAAGCCGTGTCGAAAATCAATAAAAGCTTGCATCGTATGACAAATTCCCCGGTAACTCCTGAATCATCTGTCTACCCCGTACATGTCGGGATTCCAGGCGGTTGTAACCCATTTAAATTGGAATATCAGTTGACAAGAAGGCATTTTCCGGTGTCAAGCATAGGTAATTAATCTTAGGGAGTCAATGAAAAATACTACAGAAATAATATATAATCTGGTTTAAGCGGTTCACTGTTCCGGGCCAAAGGTGAAATCCCAATCTTTGAACCGGGAGCCGGCGCTTAGTTTGGGAAATCACAAGGGGTGACCCACTTCCATTCATAGATTAGAGGGCGGATCACCCCGCATTTTTTTACGTAGTAGGGCCTTTTAATGTTTTTCCATCCAGGTATCGAACAGTTTCCAGCGGATAAATCCTGTTTTATAATAATTCGTATGGACCCAGGGCTGGTAGATATAAGCGGCTACCTGGTTATAGAGCGGGATCATGAGGGCATGGTCATAGATATACTTGACCATCTTCCTACAGTATTCCTTCTTTTCCTCATCCGTAAAGACCATAATGGATTCCTTGCTCAATTTGATGAATTCTTCCGGTCTCTTGAAGCTGGTAAGGTTCGTCTTGGGCTCATGTCCAAACCAGGCCGCAATCGTTGCCAGGTAATTTTCATCAAGGCCCGTGAAGAAGATGGCCAGATCCTGCCAGCCGTTTCCAAAGACACTGGAGAAGAACCTGCCTGGATCCGCCATATCCAGGTCTATCTGAAAGCCTACGTCCTCGAGAAAGGCCTTGACGGCCTCTCCCGTTTGTTTATTCGCAGGCGTGGCGAGGACGAGGAGTTTGAGCCGGACGCCTTTAGGGTATCCCGCCTCCGCCAGCAGTTCGCGGGCCTTTTCCGGGTTATATTCACGACCCGGGATACTCGGGTCATAGCCCCATTCGGTCTCGGGCGCGACTAACTTCAGAGGAGGATAATATCCGAGCCCTACCACCTTTGCCAGGGCCGGTTTGTCAATGGCGTATTCGAGTGCTTCGCGTACCTTGAGCTTAGCCACAGGTCGATCGGGGTCCGCCGTGTTGATGTACATGATAATAGGCAGGGCCGGCCAGTTGGTATATCTCTTCAGGCCCTTTTTGACCAGTTCGTCCTGCTGCTGGATAGGAGGATTCGTGTATATATCCGCCTCTTTTGCCTGCATCATCATGGATGCCGTGGTGGGGTCCGGAATATAGAGGGTCTCGATCCCGTCAAGATAGGGCCTGCCCTTCTGCCAGTAGTCCTCAAATTTCGCGTATTTGAGGTGGACGTCCCTTTTCAATTCAACGAATTTAAAGGGACCGGTCCCGACCGGATGGCTTCGGGCCCATTCCAGGCCGTTTTTCTCAAAGGCTACCTTGGAGAACATCGGTACCCAGCCATAGGCGAATATCAACTGGTTGTGGTATTCTTTGATATGGAGGATCATGGTATATTCATCGACAATCTCGATTCGCTCGATATTCTCACCGAACTGTATCTTGTTTTTATCGATCTGGAGCTGGTAGTTCCAGGCGCAGGATTCTGCATTGAAGTCCGAGCCGTCATGGAACTTGATGCCCTTCTTTAAATGGAAGGTAATGGTTTTTTTATCCCGGTCAATATCCACGGAATCCGCTAAAAACGGCGCAAATGTCCTTTGTTCGGTCATTTCCATAACCCTTTCAATGGCCGGAAATGCCTCTGTGGAGTCCTGGGGGCCCATTTCCGGGTAGTAACCAATTGTTCGCGCGCCGGTTGGGTTAATTCTTTTCATGATGCCGCCGTATTGTGGTTTCTCTTCGGCGAAACTATTAATACAAAACACGGCTGCAGAAAAAACAAAAATCAGTGTAATTAGTAATACTTTTTTCATATTTTTCCCTCCCTTTATAATACGAAATGAATAGACTTATTTGATTATTGGCAAAGTTTTCCATCACCCCCTTTCCTGAGTGAAGAACCCCGACCAAAGGTCGGGGCTTCTTCCAATGAAAAAGCCCATCGGCTTAGGGGCTCACGCCCCCTAACTCCCTATTAGCCATTCATCCCCGTGCACAGCACGGGGCATGCCCTGTGCCATGCACAGGGTAATCTGGCTTTTTCACGTAAATAGAATTCGGACTTCCTTCGTGAATCATAATAACTCTGAAAGGTGCTACATCTGACAGATAGCGAATTATCCAAAAATTTATTATATAAAGAGAAATATCAAATATAGGATGAAGGGGAGGACCTAAGGGCGGAATCCTATATTGTAATGACGTGTCCCCTCGTATATCTTGCGGCATCGATATCACTTTTTACTATAAAAGGGCAGAGCAATTCGTATACATCCAGAGCCGGCTTTTTCGTCGAAGAGAAATGTTGATAGTACCCGAAAGAATATGTGATTTCATTCGGGGTGTCAATTATAAATAAATTCCATAATAAGAAAGGATGGGCCGGGAGCCAAGGGCTGAGATCCTGCATGATTTCTTCACAGGTCTTTTAAGATTACCGTAACATTTTAGCCTTTTAAAAGATGGTTAATAAAGAAGGGTGCTCGGGAATAATAAAATCCCCGCAAAAATCAGCGGGATCTTCGACAGGCGTAGGGTACAAGGCGCAGGGGAAAAAGACAACTTAATCCTTCTTAAAGATTTGCCTTGAGCCTTGTCGAAGATCCCGCCGCTGTTAGCGGGGCGCCCTGGGCCTTGAGCCTCTTTTAGTGAATCACCCCTTATGTTAAGAAGGAAACGATCTTTATTATTTATCCATCCAGTCTTCCCACACCCTCCAGTTTATGAAACCATCTTGACGATAGGTGGTGTGGACATAGGGCGCTAACATATCGGCGGCCGGTGTGTTCCATAGGGGAAGAACACTGCATTCGTCCGCTAACTGCCTGACAAGCTTCTTGGTTATGGCCTTCTGGCCGGCCTCGTCCCTGATGACGAGGGCCTTCTTGCACAGGGCGGTAAATTCTGGCGATCTCTTGAAACTGGCGAGGTTGGTTGCCGGCTCATGGCTGAACCATCGCATGATGGTTATGAGGTAGTTCGGGTCGAGACCTGTGAAACAGAGCACCATGTCTTTCCAGCCAGTACCGAAAACACTGCCCCAGTACCTGCCGGGGTCTGCCAGATCCGCTTTACAATCAATTCCCACATCGGCGAGATAGGCCTTGATCGCCTCGGCGGCCGCCGACCCTCCACCGATTGTACCAAAGGCCAAAAGATCCAATTTAAGGCCCTTGGGATATCCGGCCTCGGCCAAGAGTTTCCGGGCCATCTCGGGATTGTAGGGCCTACCCTTGTAATCGGGATCGTATCCCCACTCCCCTTTGGGTGCCGTCATCTTCAGGG
>CAYTUL010000337.1:0-5351 GCA_964441135.1 uncultured Desulfobacteraceae bacterium
GGGTATCCATCTTCAGGCATAGCCTGATAATCCTAACCCGGCCTAAAAGCCCGGGTTTCAACCATGAATGAAACCTTTGGAGGATATGATCCATGGAAATTAAAAATATTTTTGTAGCGGGCGCGGGCCTAATGGGCGGCGGCATCGCCCAGGTTTGCGCTCAGGCAGGGTACCACGTGGCCATGCGGGATCTGACCGACGAAATTATTGAGAAGGGGTTGAAGGCCATAAAATGGTCTGTCGGCAAATTGGTTGACAAGGGAAAGGTCCAGGGCACGGTAGAGGAAATCATGGGCAGGATCCAGCCGACGACCGAACTTTCAAAGGCGGAAAATGCCGATTTTGTGTTTGAGGCCATTATAGAAAACCTCAATGCTAAAAAAGAACTTTTTGCGGAACTGGACAGGATCTGCCCCGGGCACACCATATTCGCAACCAACACCTCGGCGATCCCTATAACGGACATCGCAGAAGCCACTCAAAGAGGAGCCCGGTTTATAGGCACCCACTTTTTCAGCCCCGTCCCCATGATGGGGATTTTGGAGATTGTTAAAGGTCTGCTTACGTCCGATGAGACCTTGGATGTCGCGGAACGATTGGGGCAAAACCTCGGCAAAGAAACCATTCGCGTGAACCGGGACGTTGCGGGTTTCGCCCTTAATCGCATTAGTTTTCCCAGCACGGTTGAGTCCATTAGACTCGTGGAAACCGGTGTGGTCAGCGTGGAAGATGTGGACAAGGGAATGCGGTTGGGATATGGGAGGCGCATGGGGCCCTTTGAAACAACCGATATGACAGGCCTGGACGTCCTTTTTAATGCCCTGAACGCGGTGTATGAGGAAACCCGGGATATGAAGTTTCACCCCCCCATGTTACTCCAAAGGAAGGTAAAAATCGGGCACCTTGGCAGAAAGACCGGGATCGGGTGGTATAAATATGATGAGACGGGAAACAGAATCGGGCCGGCCGAGTAAAGGTAAAATAGACAAAGTTATAAAATACTTGATTATCAACAATATGATCTATTCGGAGACCCATTTTTTAACCTCTAACTAAAAATCGTATGATGGAGAAACACCTCAAAATGGTCTGACTCTGCTCCTAACAGCATATCCTTTAGCTGTTGGGAGCCAAGAGATTTTTTTAATCCATGTGTAGTCAGATTAAGGTAAATATCTATCTAAAAGGGGGACATTATGATGAATATTGGTATGAAGCTCCATAAGCTTTTGACAGGTCGTGTGTACAAACCGACCTTGTTTTTTATTGCTGTGCTTGTCGCCCTGTCATCGACGACGATAGCCTATTCCTATCATCTACCAATGGCCGTGCCGGAAGAGGTAGGGCTGTCTGCACAAAGATTACAAGTTCTTGACCAGACAATGCAGGGTCACACTGATAAAGGAGAGATGGCAGGTATCGTTGCGCTTGTGGCACGCCATGGTAAAATTACGCATTTCAAGACATATGGAAAAATGAGTATAGAGACAGGCCAGCCAATGCAAAAAGATGCTTTGTTTCGTATTTACTCAATGACCAAACCGATTACGAGTGTTGCTGTATTGAAACTCTTCGAACAAGGCATTTTTCAGCTAAACTACCCTGTCGAATTGTTCATTCCGGCTTTTAAGGATATAAAAGTTTTTGACGGACTTGATAGCGACGGGAAAATGAAACTTGTTGATCAAAAACGAAAAGTAACCATCCTTGATATGCTCCGACATACCTCCGGCCTGTCGTACGGCGTCTTCAGCAATACGCCGGTTGACATGGCCTACCGCGAAGCCAACCTTTTTTACTTCAAGGAACCGCTCGACAGCTTCATTGAAAGGCTGGCAAAAATACCGCTTCTTTATCAACCGGGAACGGTATGGCATTACAGCTACTCTCATGATGTTCTGGCCTATCTGGTCCAAAGATTATCCGGTATGAGCTATGATAAATATCTCCAAAAGGCAATTTTTGAACCCTTGGGCATGACCGATACGTCCTTTGGTTTATCTGAGGATAAGCTGTCGCGATATACTACCATGTACGGACCTCCTGGAAAAGATTCCAAGGATGGAAAGATACAAGTCCTGGAAACACCCGATAAAAGCGAGTATCTATTGGGAGCCAAATTTCAAGGAGGCGGTGCTGGTCTGATTTCCACGACTGAAGACTATTTTCGCTTTGCCCAAATGTTGTTGAACAAAGGCGAGTACAATGGAAATAGAATCCTGGGCAAAAAAACCGTTGAATTAATGACCAGCAATCATTTACCACCCGACCTAATGCCCATAAGGCTCGGCCCGTTTCCATTAAATGGTGTGGGATTTGGTTTGGGTGTTTCGGTAGTCGTTGATCCCACGCCGACTGCGAATTTAGGTTCTGTGGGTCAATACGGCTGGAGCGGGTATGCCACCACTACGGTTATCATCGACCCTGTGGAAGATATGATCGCGATTCTAATGGCCCAATTCTTACCCGCAAAAGGTCCTATCTTTGATCAGTTTAAGACGTTAGTATATCAGGCCATCATTCAGTAGGGCAGGTAATCAGCACAAGAGCCGGGTGTGCGTGGGTATTCCAAAATGGCAATGGCTAAACCTTTACACTTTGACACAATATCCCCTGATTCCTCAGATTATACTACGGGACATCCATAGGAAATAGCTTCATCGCCATAGACATTTCTTCATTTTATATGGATGTCCCCTTTTCTAACATGAAGCTATGGACCCATGGCGTTTATGGCCCGCCGAGAGATTTGCTCAGAAGCATACCCGGTAGATATATCCCTCCGGTAATAGGTTCAATCGTTTCATATACGCGTCTAATCGGTTCAACAGACTTTTCTGGAATAATCGCCTATCCTCTTCTTCTATAATCCCAGTGACCGGCCTGGATGTCCTTTTTAACGCCCTGAACGCGGTGTATAAGGAGACCCAGGACATGAAATTTCATCCGCCTATGCTGCTTTAAAGGAAAGTAAAAATCGGACACCTGGGCAGAAAGACCGGAATCGGCTGGTATAAATATGATAAACATGGTAATAAGGTAGGAACGGCTGAGTGAGTATCCAGGCCCGGAAGGATTGGCTTTAATTTTAACCCGGATGGTATGACGAACAATTGAAATCTTGGTTACAGGATACAGGTTTCAGGTTTCGGGATTCAGTGGAAAACAAATAGGCAAATACCGAATCCTTTATTTTTCTGAAACCTGAATGTTTGGGGACGATCATGTTTTATAAAAAAAATGATAAAGACTACAAACCATTGGCAGAAGGGGTAAAAATCAAGACTCTGGTCTATGGGGATAAGACCCATCTCACGGAATTCCGGCTCAGGAAAGGAAGCCTCGTAAGCTCCCACAGCCATCCCCACGAGCAGACGGGTTATCTGGTCTCCGGCCGGATGAGGCTTGTTATCGGTGATGAGACCTATGAAGTCGAGCCCGGAGACAGTTGGAGCATTCCGGGAGAAGTCGAGCATTCCGGTGAGATACTCACGGATTCCGTAGCAGTCGAGGTCTTTTCGCCTGTGCGTGAAGACTACTTGCCGGGGAAATAGTCATGACAGACCTGTACTATTCCATCGATGATAAGATTTTCGACATGTTTCCGGGTTACGTGCGGGGAGTCGTCATCGCCCATGACCTGGTCAATGGAGAGTCGCCCCCGGACCTGGTCGAGATGCTCCGTTCCGCCGAGGCCTCGGTAAGGGATCGGTTGACATTGGAAGAGGTGGCTGCCTATCCCAGGATCGCCTCCTGGCGTGAAGCCTACCGCTCCTTCGGTGCCCAGCCCAGTAAATTTCGATCTTCCATTGAGGCCATGGTAAGGCGGGTCCTGCGGGATCAGGAGTTGCCGCTGATAAATACCCTGGTGGATATAGGAAACGCCTTTTCCCTGAAATACCTGGTGCCCACAGGCGGTCACGCCATCGATGTGGTGACCCGGGATATCACATTACGACCGGCAACCGGTGAAGAGGAATTCGTGGCCTTCGGTTCGGATCAAGTGGAGCATCCTTCACCGGGAGAAATCATCTTCACGGAAGGGGATAAGGCCCTGACGAGGAGGTGGACATGGCGCCAGGCCAACCACACCCTGACTCTGCCGGACACAAAGGCCATAGAGTTTAACATAGACGGCCTCCCGCCCGTCCCGGAAAGGGAAGTGCTTGAAATCTGCCAGGAGTTGGCCAAACAGATTGAGAGGTTCTGCGGGGGAAAAATCCGCAGGGAAATTCTCTCAAAGGATAACCCGAAGATCCGCATCTAAAAGGGGCTATAACGGATTTTTCACCACCCGCTTCGCTATAGACAGCGAGTTCACTGAGAAAATCCTGGTATGATGATCGCTTAAAAGACCGCGAAGCGGGTACCCCAATGCCAGCGCACGAAGCCTCTTGACCCGTCATAGCCCTAGGATGGTCGAAGGGGCGACGGCGGTTGGCGAAGGCGGCTTTGCGGTTCGCTTTTATGGCCCCATTCAGGGGCCTTCCTCATACCATCGGTTCTCAGACTGTGTCGTAATTCGAAAAGAACTTCATTCCGGACGAGCGAAGCGAGATCCGGAATCCAGGAAAAGGTCATTATTTCAGTGGGTTCTGAATCCCGGCTCGCACCCTGTTTGACGGAACTCGGCCGGGATGACGAATTATGACACAGCCTGTCTACTGGTGGTGCTGATTGATGCTCCCCACCGCAAACGGTGGTTTCACTGGAAATACGGCCTTTAGGCGACCGGGAATCGCTGTCAATATTGGAGAATTATTTATCATCGCTCGCAAGCTGGGCGGTTCCTGTTGCAGCGAGCAGGCAGGGGCTCTATAGATGGAAAAAGCGGTCTTAAGAGATTTTCAGATTGTACCAATAGCCGAGAAATACATCGAAGGCTATCACAAGTGTCTTGATCTGGTGGCTCGCGAACGACGCTATCTGGCCCTTGTTCAAGCTCCTCCTTTGGAGTCAACTCGCCAATTTGTCCTGTCGAACATTGCAAATGACATCCCTCAATTTGTGGCCCTGAGTGGGGAGGAAGTAATCGGCTGGTGCGATATCACCCCGATGAGACATGAGGGATTCACTCACTGCGGCCGTTTGGGAATGGGAGTACGCGACGGCTACCGAAGACTAAAAGTCGGCACAAGACTTTTTGACCGGACGATCCGTAAGGCAAAGGAAAAGTCATTGGAGCGCGTGGAGCTGGAAGTCTTGGCTTCAAACATCCCGGCCGTCGGATTTTATGAGAAGGCAGGATTCGTCGTGGAGGGAGTGAAGAAGAAGGCACGTAAGCTTGATGGAACCTATGACGATCTTGTTTTAATGGTTTTGTTCATTTGATAAGGGTGAATGTGGAGGAT
>CAYTUL010000338.1:0-5339 GCA_964441135.1 uncultured Desulfobacteraceae bacterium
CCATGGTACCCTGGGCTCCCTGAATCATTCTGGAAAAATCGGCCTGTACGGGGCCGGATGCTTCATTCTGTGCCGCGCCTACCTTCCACTGCTCTTCAAGAGTGCCGGGACCCGCCGCGGAGCCTGTTCTAAACAGATCACCGCTTCCATAGACGATCTCCGTGCAGGCCAGCGGATCCGTGAGGTCCCAGTGATATTGGGGCATGATGACGGGCTCCCTTTCAAGCAAACTGCCTACCACGGACTTCGTGCTGCGCGGAAGCATGGGCATATTAAGCCTCAATGCGTTTTTCTCCAGTTCCGGGATCAGTTCACCAAAGGTAACGCCCGGCTCAACGATCGCTATCCTGTTTTCCGCGTCAATCCTTAATATCTTTTTCATGCCGCTCAGATCGACCACAACGGCACCGCCGATACTGGGAACCGTGTCGCCCCGGAAATGCGGCGCTCCCGAGCTTACGGGTACGAGGGGCGTGGATGTTTTGTTCGCCCATTTTACCAACTTCTGGAGGGTATTCGCGCCGTCGGGCTTAATGATAAATCTCGGCCTCACGGGATTCACAAAACTTTCATCTCCGGAAAACGCGGCAAGGAGATCTATTGAGTCGAAAACGTTTTCCTCTCCCACAATTCCTGCCAATTCTCTTTTTCCCATGATAGGTGCCCCTTACTTTTCCTGAAAAGCCGTGCCCGCTTCCTATTCCTCTCCCTTCGCGGAAATATACATCGCGGGCTCGGATACCCCTTTTGGATCGAAATGTTTCTTGAATTTGCGTAGCCAAAGGTGATAATTGCAGAGATAAGGTCCCCATTTATCATGGGCCATATCCCCCCAGACGGTGACCGGCGCGGGGTATTTGTCCTCGATTGCCATATCCTCGCATCTGCTCGAATATTCAATTACCGCCTTCCAGCTTTCTCCCGTGGGATGGACCTGCACAAGGCTTTCGGCATGTCCGTTGTGACCATTTTCAATGGGTGTACCCCAAATGCAGTCCAGACCCTCGTCCCCGCGGACCAGACCCTTCTCCTGAAACTGTCTCTTCAAGGGCAGGCCGGCCAACATCATTTTAAATGAAGTCAGGAACATGGATGAATCTCCAATGGACCCGAGGAATCTCCCCGTAGCGCGAAAAACCTCTCTGATGGCAATCGTGGACCTGCTGATGGCCCAGATATACTCCCGTTTGATATCCTCGTCTTCAAAGTAGTCTATGAAGCTTCCGCCTTTTTCCTCGACGATCTTTCTTAACACCTTTTCACGATACTTGAATTCCGCTTCAGAATTTCCTATCGTAATCAGGCAAAAACCCGGTCGATCCTTGATCTGTTCCTGGAGCTTCGCGAGCAGCTCCGCGCCTTCGTCGTTGTTTCCAGATAATCCCTGGGCCAGCATTGGCGGAGCCAGCCTTGTAATGGCGAAACAGATTTCGGCCTGTGCGATTTCTATTATCGCATCGATAAACAGTTCCCAGGTGGGGAAAACCGTGTAGTGAAGATCCATATTCTTTGGTCTCTCCTTAAAGCGGTAGCGGGGGGAGACCCCTTCAATCTCGGGCCGGGAAGGGCCTGACCAGGGATATATCTTGGTCGCCGCCTTTGTGAATACGCCCAGCCCTCCCATTACCGTTTGAGGTCCCCTTAAAATCCCCCGTAAAGAGGGGCCGGGCCCGTCGCCGCAAAACCATCCGGCCCCGGAACCCAGGGACCCGGTCTTCAGGATATCTCCATCCGGTAAGACCCATTCCACTCCCAAAAGATTTCTGGGCCCATAACTCGTGCTGAGAGAAGTGTGCCCCAGTCCCTGATGGGCGGCCACAGGAAATGCCGTGCAGTTTGCTCCGGCCCCAATGATATTCAGGTTGAATCCCCGTTTCATGAGCTCCGCCTGAAGCTGGGCACTGGTCACATAGGGTTCCACTACCGCATACATGCTTTTCTCGTTGATCTCCAGAATTCGATTCATCCTTCTTAAATCAATCTGTATGGCGGTGTCATCGAGGCCCAGCGCGCTGTAGAATCCCCATCCGGTGCTGAATGCCTTATACCGGATACCGAACCGGTTGCAGACCCTTACTATGCTTTGGACTTCCCGGGCATTTCCCGGGAGCAGGACGGCCCCGGCCCTGGGCAGAAAGGGCGTATTTGTGAATAGCTCCGCCCCCCATTGATAGGCATAGGAATCCAGGACCGCCGGATGCTCGGATATATTTTCAGGGGCTACGATGTCTTCAAGGGCCTTAAAAGCTTCTCTATTTTGTAAAGGCATCCCTCTACCTCCCTAATATCAGACCGATTGTGCGAAAAGGTCTACTACATCAAATACTTCCATGTTATTATTCTCATTACTCACGGCATCCCTAAAATTTCTTATGCACCATGGACATGCCGTTACAATCGCTTCGGCTCCCGTGTCTTTGGCTTCCCTTATCCTTTCCCGGGCGGTCCACATGCTGTAGTCCGGATAAGAGTCAATAACACCGCCGCCCGCGCCGCAGCACCAGCTATACTCTTTTATCCTCTCCATTTCTAAAAGTTTCAACCCGGGAACACTCTCCAGGACTTTTCGGGGGGCTTCATATATCCCCTCCGTACCCTTGCGCCACTCTTTCCGGGGTTCATGCATAATACGGTTATTCGGATCTACCCTAATGGTTCCCTTCCATGGTTTCCAGGATTCTCCCATTCGCCCGAGATGGCACGGATCATGATAAGTTACAATTTTATCCACGGCTCTTTGAGGCCTAATCTTGCCCTGCTCAATCAAATGATCGAGGAATTCGGTAATATGATAGACCCTGAAGGCGGAATTCAGACCAATCTTGTCATAAAGGACCTTGAAGGTGTGATAGCAGTCCGAGCAGCTTGTGACGATGGTTTTAACCCCCGCCCTTTGAAGTTTTTCTGCATGGGATGGAGCAAATTGAGTAAATTCGTCAATATAGCCTAATTCATAGGCCCGCCCTCCGCAGCAGGCCTCATCCTTTCCGGCGACGGCCACTTCGATTCCGGCATTCTGCAAAATATTCACGGCCCTCCTGACAGAATCCCATAGATCCTCATCATAACTGTACCTGCATCCGGCATGATAATAGACTTCCGCCCGGCCTTCCGCAATGGTAGGAATATCCAGGCCTTCGGCCCAATTTCCTCGATCGGCCTTTGGTTTCCGCATCATATTGCCTTCATTCCGCAGCCCGTCCATCACCGACCTATGGGTCTCTGGCACAAGATCCTTTTCCACGCATTTCGCCCTCAAGCCGTATATTGGTTCGGTCAGTTCCAGGTCCAGACCATATTTACATGAGGTATCGCATGCACCGCAGGTTTGACATTTGTAAATGATATCAACCAACTGATCATCAATTTCCACCCTTTCCTCCAAAAGGGATAGGGCGGTCACCAGTCTCCCGCCGCCTGAATAGGCATGGAAATTATAGCGGCTTACACTCGGGCAAATATTGGCGTACCGGTACCCCATTAATACGGCATGGGGCACGAATTTACAGTTCGAACATCTGGCACAACGAAGCATATACTCTCTGTAATCTTCCAGCATATTCTATACTCCTGTCGGTTCAAAGCACTATCCAAGCGCTCAGGTTTGGGGAATAAGTCAGATCACCTCCATCTCAGTTGCGGCCCGGATTGTATGCTGCGTATTGGGGGGAACGAGAATCACGTCACCCTTACTCGCCGCGGATTCCATGTTATCCACAACGCATATTCCATTGCCGCTGAGGATAAAAAATTCATGCTCCCATGGATGTGTGTGATCGGGTGTCTGCCCGCCCTCAGAAATGGTGACCACCCTAAAATTGAAATGGGGAGCGCCGTCTTTTTCCGTCAGGATATGCCTGATGACAGCATCCTTCGCGCCGTCCGTCTCAAGCTTTTCCGGTTCCTGATCCATATAATGTACGTGTTTCATTGTTCCTCTCCTTTTTTCCTTGAGGGGCTTTCAATAAAACTGTCCGCCCAACCTTCTCTCAAAGTTCCGGCACCGAGCATAATGGCCATTTCAATGTGAGGTTTTCTTACACTGTGCCATTTCAACGGACCATGACGCAATCCCTTTGGAATGAACATCCCGTAACTGGTATTGAAGGATAATCCTTCGCCCCCGAGTCCGAAATCCATATCCGCGCCCAGATCTTCGGGATTGTCGGGATCGCCTCCAATGTGCAGGACAATCTCGTCATACTTTTCATGCCTCATCTCTGAAATACCCGGTTTAACCACATCCCAAATCCAGCCGAACTCTATATAATAATTCGCGATATTTATCTGTTTCCTGCTCATGTAGGTCATGGTAGGGCTCTGCCGGCCCTCCAAGAAAATGGTACCGGATTCCCGCATGGGACTTCGTATCACATACTGTTCATAATCGAAATCGTCTTTTTTCACAGGCAATCCTTTTTTAGGCTCCTTGATCCCGCTCTGCCCCCATCCCTCGAAGGGGTCCCCGGTACCGAGCATCATAGCCATCTCAATATGCGGAAACCGGAATTCTTTCCACGTCAGAGGACCATGAGGCACTCCCTTTGGGATAAATATTCCCGTTGTCGTGTTAAACGTGATCGGTTGCCCGCCGATGTAAAACTCTATCTCACCGCCGAGATCCTGGGGAGTCTTATGGTTGCCACCCCAATGAAGGACAATCTCGTCAAAATCGTGAACATGCTCATGAATATGGGGATTCGGGTCGGGTATATCATAGATCCATCCGAGTTCGATATAGTAGTTGGCCTCGGGTACCTGCCTGCTGCTCATAAAGGTCATGGTAGGACTCTGACGATTCTTAATACCTGGAGCTGCTTCATAAACAGGCTTTCTCACGGCATATTTTTCAAACTCAGATTCCGGCATACTCTTCCATCCTCCTTGATTCATATCGGCGGATAATACTTTACAATACCATGATTGTCAAAATTATCTTTATAAATCTACCTTGACACATGGCCATGATCTCCTATACTTTTTCTTCGGAAATCGGGGATCTCAGGATTGTTAAAAAGTAACCTTATGGGATAATCGAAGAATTTCAATATGACACCCTTTATTATCCGACGATTATTAATGTCCTTATTCGTTTTATTCATGGTGACCGTGACCATCTTCTTCGCCATGAGGCTGCTACCCGGTGATCCATTGATTATCTATGTGGCTGAGAGCCAACAATTGGCCTCCATGTCCCCTGAGGGGCTGGAGAAGCTTCGAAAAGAGTTCGGATTAGATAAACCCATCCTGGTTCAATATGCCCACTGGATCTATTCGGTGCTCCATGGGGATTTCGGTGATTCCATATTCTTTCACTCCAAGGTAGGCACCCTCCTTCT
>CAYTUL010000339.1:0-5307 GCA_964441135.1 uncultured Desulfobacteraceae bacterium
GGGTTTACCACACTCATTGCAAATTGGCTATTTTGGCTTTTTGCCAATCGGCTTCGTTACCCTTTTTTTCATCTGGAGACTAAAAAGTGACATTATTCGCTCAAAAAGATCAATCCTAGGCTTGCTTTTTATTGCCCTTTCAGGTGTTGACTGGGTAGTAACGGCACTGGCCCCATGCGACCAAGGATGTCCTACATCAGGAGATATATCTTTATCTCAGAAAATTCACAATCTATCAGGATTTCTCACGTTGGTATTGGTACCTGTTGGCGTCTATCTATTGATTAATCCTCTCAGGGATTCCGGATTTGGCAAAGCTGTAACTGTCATATCAGTTATCACAGTAGTAAGTATTGTAGTGACTTTTGCAATACTTATTATTGACATTTTCCCTGGTGCACCAGGATTGATACAGCGAATTGATTTGGGCGTTTTTCTTGTTTATCTCTCAATACTTAGTATAAAGGTTTATACGAGGATGTCGCAGCCGAAAAATATGACTAATGAGGCTGATTTATAGCGAGCTGAAGTTGCCTAATAGCTGGTGATCGGTTCATGGGGTGGATGTTACAAATGGTTTGCCATCCCTATGGCAGATCACATGAACGATCTCATGTCCATGGATTGCTCCTGTGGGAACACCTCCACCGGGCTGGACCCACTGTCCGACCATATAAAAATTATCGAGACCCGGAAGGGTTCGCTTCATCTGTATAAGGGCGTTCTTTCTCGTAATGAGCCACCCTTCCATGGACCCTTCCCAGTTGCTTGTATAACGCTCGAATGTTATGGGTGTTGCAACATCAACCATCTCAACCTGATCGGATATGCCGGGATATTTCGATTCCAGGAATCCTATTACAGTATCGGATATCTTTTTCTTTTCCTCTTTATAGCGCTCTCTCTCTTTATACAGACCCTTCCACCATGCGTGTTCGGACATGAACATGGATACGATTATAGATTTTCCCGCAGGCGCCATTGTCGGGTCATAGTTGTAGTGTTTAACAGAAAAAGCTGAGTGCGTTTCTCCTCCGATCGCTATAGGCTCATCGAGCATATAGGTTACGTGGTGCGGCTCGGAGGACATGTCCCTGTTTACACCAACACCCACATAGACCAGTGACTTGAACCGGGGCATGTTGTCATAATAGCCCCTGATTTCATCATCAATATACTTACCATCTAACATTTCAAAGATAGTCGCGTGCCCGTCAGCAGCAGATATTATCACATCCGCCCGATGCTCCGATCCATCATCGAGGCGCAGTCCCACAGCCTTATTGTTTTCAACCAATATTTTTGACACACGCGACTTGTACCTTATCTCTCCCCCGAGATTGAAGTATCGTTTCTCAATAGCCTTAGCGAACTCAAGAGAACCACCGATTGGATAACCCGCAGTCCTCTTATGCATCCAGGCCAGCGTTATCATAAGATAGGCCATGGGAAAATCAGGAAGATCAAAAAATGTTCTGAACGCCTTTGATAGGAAAGGATCTTTAAACCTGTTCGCAAAGTCAGAGACGGATGTCCTGCCCCACTTGGTCATGAGAAGCATGAAGGGCGCGAGGCTTGTCATTGTCTTGGCCTTGTCCATCCATCCGGCTATCTCCCTCGGTTTTCCTGGCGGAAAATCGAACCGGGTCATCTTCCGGGTTGCTGAGGTAAACTCCTTAATGGTCTTTTCATCTTTCGGTGATAAATCGATCATATGCTTTTCGAGACGGTCTATATCCGTATAGACAATGAAATCCTTACCATGTGAATCTCGCAGGCGCATAAATTCTTCATGATCAACAATTTGCCAATCTTTCGCCGCGCCGAGTTCTTCCCAGTATTTGTACATGTTGTTGTTTGAGGATGATCCCACAAGCCAGTGGAGGCATCCGTCGATGGTGTAGCCCTCCCTTTTCCATGAAGTACACAACCCGCCAGGTTTATCATGAAGCTCGAAAATTGTGGTTTCATAACCGTTCATACGAGCATAACAACCGGCGGAGAGCCCGGCAATTCCCGCGCCTATGATTGCTATTGATTTTTCCATGATTGCCTCCTGTTTTTATATTATTCCTCCAGATCAAGCCCCCATTTTCTAAATAACTTTTTATTTAAGTATTTTAATAACTTTCCTTTTGTCTAGTACTTTAGGCTTAGTATTTTCATGCCATTTCCTTCGAGAAA
This sequence comes from uncultured Desulfobacteraceae bacterium, assembly GCA_964441135.1. Classification (GTDB taxonomy): domain Bacteria; phylum Desulfobacterota; class DSM-4660; order Desulfatiglandales; family HGW-15; genus CAYTUL01. The sequence goes on from CAYTUL010000339.1 coordinate 2,185, forward strand.
ATACTACCAAAAACCATACTTTCGACCTATTGATTCCGCTCTCGAATCCCGGGTATACTACGATGCCTTGCATGAGGGCGCCTTGATACGTCCTCGGCATTGGGGCAGTATTCATGGGAATAGCTTAAAATAATGCCCATTTCAAGTTTAAAGGGTAGACGAGTAAGAAGATCATGATAGACAAGTCTCAAAGAATTGTTTCTCCTGTATATCAAATGCAATGCCTGTTGCTGTTAGGCATGCTCCAGTATATGTTTATGGCCTTCCTGATCCAGAATCAAGATATCGTCTCCCTGTCAGGCCGGGTTCTATGGAAATACGTTGCTTTGGATCGCCTCTCTCCCTCGAACCAGAGGGCTTTCGAGCCCGAACTCAGGGCCGAGGGGTTCTCTTCAGGACAGAGGTCGGTTGTGCACTTGCCCCAGTCGTCCCTCCCCAGCGTTCCCGCGCTTAAGCAGGATTTCACAGTCTCAATCTACAAACATCTAACGCCTTACTGGTGCCCGGAGCTGACTCAAAACCCGGGGTCACTACCTCCGGTATTGGAATTTGATGGGGGATTTCGGACCCAGCGTAAGCTCTTCGATGATTTCAATTTACAGGACAATGTCAATCCCTATTATGTATCTTTATCATTACAGGCGGAATGGGAACCGCCGGTTGTTGAAGAAGACGCACCCAAGAAGGAAAAAAGTGTTTTCACCCATCAAATTCGAAAAGCGGAGCCCCTTTACAACCCTATTATCTTTGAAGCAGCGAACACCCACAATGTTGATTTAGCCATGATAAAGGCGATTATTATGGCCGAGTCCGGTTACAACAGGAATTGCGTTTCGAAGCGGGGTGCAAAAGGGCTTATGCAACTTATGCCGCGAACGGCAAAGGCCCTAGGGGTGAAGAATATCTTTAACCCCGAGGAAAACATCCATGCAGGCGTGAAGTATTATAAGTCCCTTTTGAATCGATTCGGTGGTGAACAAAAACTGGCGCTAGCGGCCTACAACGCGGGGGCCAGGAATGTGAGGAAGTATAAGGGAGTTCCGCCTTTTAAGGAAACCCGGCGATATATCAAGAAGGTCTTGGAATACCAACGGTTTTATAAGCAAGGTCCAATAGAGAAAGAGGAGATTCTCTCATAAATCAGGATGGATATGACAGGGAATATCTATTTAGTATCCATCCAGAAACAGCCAATTTCTGGATGGAGCTTTCAGCGGTCAGCAGTCAGCAGTCAGCCAAGTCTCTGTTTTTAATTTCTTTTGCTGTCAGCTGATAGCTGAATGCTGATAGCGCGAATCCAAAAACATTCGTTTTTGGATGAGTACTATTTAGTATGACCTTCCAAATAAAGAGCAAGGATTTAGTTTTTTATAGAATATTATTTTCGCTATAAATTATGGAAGGCCCCTCTAACATCTCGAAATCTGCTTCCTTAAAGATTTTCCGACAAGTTTTTACGGCCAGCCCTCTTCCCTCTGAAGTTTCGATTTCGGTATCACGGGGATTGGTCCCCACTTCGGCCCAAAAGAGATTTGCTCCTGTTGTTGGGCCTAATAGATTTGGCTCATGGGTACAATTACCCTTAAGATTCATCCCCATAGACAGCCTCACAACTGAGACCAAATATGCCATACGATATTCACTTATCATTCCATATTTTGCCATTTCAGAATTAGGTATCATTATTCTTCGCATTGCCCCACTATAACATGGTCTCATATCTCTGCCGATGATTATCTTTTCAAGAATTTCCTCTATTGAATGTTCTGGACCAACAGGCTCGACACATGTTCCTATCAATAATCCGGCTTCTCTTGCATTGCTAACTGTTTGCAGCCGTGTTTCAGGGCTTATGTTGGTGTCCATACCTTCACCCATTCGTACAGCGTGATAGATACCCTTATATCCGGCATCTTTAAGTTGCTGGCCCTCTCCACGTCCAAAATCTCCAATATTAGCTATCATCACTGTTTCAGAATTCAGTTTTGATCTAATTTCTTTTGATATTTCAATAAATTTTTCAAATGGGTAGTCGCCCGTGCCCATTAGAAACAAAGCATTGGCGCCTTCAGCCTCAGCCCTTGTTGCCATTTCGGTTACGACTTCAACACCGAGCTCATTTTTTTCATTGAATACTCTGTTTTTGGCTGCGAATGCACAGAATGTGCAGTTATTCGGACATGGGGAAAGATTCAGGCCTATTTGAGCATGAACTTCGGCTTTTCCTTTTGAGCTCTTTCGATTTATTTCATCTGCACATCCCATAACGAAACCAGCATCGACTGAATGAGGCTCGACATTGAGAAGGGTGGAAATATCATTGGTTGAGGGCAGATCTCCATCAAAAACCTTTTTGACTACATCTTTTACCTCTTGAGTCACCGGCATTTAAGGTCCTCCTCTTTTTTATGGGATATTCGTTCTCTACTAATGAAAAAAGATATTACTCAAGACCTTTCCAGTATTTTCTATGGATCTCTCTGACAGGCCCGACCGCATGATCAATCATTCTCCTGTCCGCCCCGGCCAGCGCATCCTTTAAAGGGGTCTTTGACATGCCGGCCAGCTCTCTTAATACCGCTTTGACGGAATCTCTCATTCCCTTAAGGTTATAGCCCCCTTCAAGGGTAATCACCACCTTCCCCCCGCAGCATGAGTCGGCAATATCCATAACGGACCCGGTCAATCCGGCGAATCCTTCGGGTGTGACCTTCATTCCTCCCAAAGGATCTCCCATATATATATCAAACCCGGCGGAAACAAGAATCATTTCAGGGGCGAACTCCCGGGCTACCGGTTTCAATATCTCTTCGAATATGGCGGCGAACTCACCGTCGCCATATCCTGTGGATAGGGGTACATTGATAGTAAAACCCTCCCCCTCCCCTGTTCCGACTTCTCCGTGAGACCCGCTTCCCGGGTAATAGGGGTACTGATGGGTGGAAAAGTAGAGAATGGAAGGATCATTTTCGAAGGAGTGCTGGGTGCCGTTCCCATGATGAAGATCCCAGTCCACTATAAGAATGGAATCCAGTCCCAGGTGCTTCTGGGCGAATTTTGCCCCGATTGCCACATTGTTGAACAGACAGAATCCCATGGCGCGGGACTTTTCAGCGTGGTGTC
>CAYTUL010000340.1:0-5304 GCA_964441135.1 uncultured Desulfobacteraceae bacterium
ATATACCGTGATGTTTGTCTCGAATTCCGGGGAGGAGGGCCTCCCTGACATGCCTATATTGTCCCTGCCTGTTATGGGTGGTCCCCAAGAGGATAAAAAAGTCCTCTTCACTCCTCTCCTGTTGCCTAACAAGCCCTTCGATCTCATCGAGGGATAATTCATTCAGTTGCCGGAGTAAAAGCGTGCCGGAGCGTTGGGTGTGCTGCCAGCGGACGGCTATTTTCTGCCTCCCCTTTTGGACCCATTCTCCCATGGGTAGATAGGGAGAATCCACGAACGGGGCCGTCTTCCAGAATAACCGCCTGTCCTCCGGAAATAGCTGCGAAGAACTGTGGCGGATCCTCCGTCGAATAATCACCGCCATGTCGGCCTTCAAATCAATGAAAAAATGGTCCTCCATGGGGTCTTCCCGATTCTCGACGCGGATGTATAGGCCCTCCTTAGCCAGTTTATCCAGGATGTCACGCAGGAATTGATAATTGATTTCCGATTCCAGGGAGGTGATCCTGAACAGAATCATTTCCGCCATGTGGCGCACGGTATATCGAAACTGGATAGGTGAAATCGCGAAAAGGACCAGGAGTTTTATCGCCGCGAGAGCGGCCTCCTGCCGGTCCCGGTCCTGGAAAAGCCGGCCGATCTCTTCCCTGCAGCTTTCAAAAACCCTCTGGACATAAACCTGGGTCTCGGCGCGCTCCCTGATACGATCCAAAAAATGGTCGAAAATGGCCTCCGGGGTGAGGAGCTTGTGAGCCGGTTTGTCCATCATGGAGGAGATATGACGCTCCGGGTCGCCTTTCAGCCTGAAATGGATAAAATCAACGACGCCCCTATGTTCCGAAAAGAGCGGCTTAAGACGGTCCAACAGGGTTGATGTGGCCGGGTGAACCGGATAGAGCCGGATAAATCTCTCGCGCGTCACGGGAAAGGTTGGGAAAAAGGACTTTAGATCATCAAAAATCTGACCGATCAGTGAACCCGCTTCTGGTTTATGGTGGATCAACCGTTCCGATACCAGTTCTTCGATATGCGCGCGACCCAGGTTGAGGCGAATACGGTAGCGATCCTTGATCTTATTAAAGGTGTCCTGATGGATCTCTCCTGTCTCTTCAATCCATTCCTGGAGAGAAGCGATAATCCAAAGGGGAAAAGAGACGGCTTCCTCCCCGAGATACTGCAAAAACCGTATATCTTCATTATAGGCCCGTGCGTCACTTTTGGATCGAAGGAATTCGGAAAGCTCATCCACAAGGATAACCATCCCTGAAAAATCCTTTGTCTTCAGAACTTCCCTGAGCCTTGAAAAGGTCCTGTGGCGGGTATCCGAACCGCCGAGTTCGCGGTGGGCATCCTCCCCGAGCCCTTCGAAAACGGCGCTCAGGATGATGTCCTCGAGAAATTCCGACCCCCTGTGTTGAACCAGGGATTTTTCCACCACAAGGAATCTAAGATTGTTGAGCTTGAACCTGAAATCCTTCAGTTCAGGGGCCTGGGAAATGATCCTGTCCCAGGCTTCCGGATGCTTCATCAGAAGACTAATCATCCCCAAAAAGTGGGATTTGCCGGAGCCAAAATGGCCCTTTAAGAAGATCCCCCTGCCTTCCGGACCTGTCAGGCTCGCTAAGACCGCCTGTATATTTTCCAAAACCTCCGAGGTGATAACGAAACTATCCACGATCATTCCTCGAAGAACCGGATCCTTCAGATCCTCCAATTGGATGACGGTTCGAATCTCGGGCACCTCAATCAGATCCCGGATTTTAAGAGAACTATCCATTATCTTCCATCCCTTATCCGATTCATTAGACTCAGGAATTGCCCTCCATATTTTCTCAAGGTCACTTCCCCGACGCCTATAATGTCCAGAAGTTCATCAGAGGTCGCAGGGAGACTCCTTGCCATCTCCCGTAATGTGCGATCCTGAAATATACAGTAGGAAGGAAGCCTTTCTTTTCGGGCCAGCCTGGACCTTAACTCACGGAGCTTCTCGAATATGTCTTTTTCGGAATCGAGAAGGGGCGTTTCAACCCTATCCCGTTGCTTCATTTCTTTTATTACCCCCGTTAGGGTGATATTCTCCCTTCCCGACATGACACGACGTCCCCGTTCCGTGAGGATTAAGACCGGGTAGGTCTTCTCCCCCATTGCAACACGGCGTGAAACCACGCAACCCTTTGAGATGAGTTCCCTGATCCACTCCACCACCTGGGACTGGGGATAATCCGATAGAAGCCCGTAGGTGGAAAGCCGCTGCAACCCGAATTGGCGAAGCATGCGATCCCCGGATCCTGTGAGGACCTTGGCGGCCATTCCCATACCAAATCGCTCCCGCAAGCGGGCCACGCCGCTCAAGACCTTGACCGTTATAAGCGGATCAACCTTTTCAGCACCGGCTTCCCTGGCGTCTCGACGCGAACGGCAGAGATCGCAGGCCCCGCAGGGACCATCCCCGGTGGATTCTCCGAAATAACCTAAGAGGTAACGGCGCCTGCAGTCATAGCTTGAGGCGTATGCCATGACCTGATCCAATTTTTCCAGTTCGTAGGCCTTCCGCAGCTTGAGGGCCTGAAAATCGATCTTAAGACTTCCAGGATCGACACTCCGGATCATGCGGACTCCCCTGCCCCGGAAGGGCGGGATATAGGTCGCTTCCAGATCTTCTTCCATCCGGGACAAACAGTTCCTCAGGGCCTCCTGGGAAAGACCCGCCATGTCCGCCATTTCATCGGGAAGGAACTGGATACCCCCAAATAATTGCTCCTCATCGTATAGTCTCACAAGGGATCGAATGAATTTACGACGATTTACGGCCCTTTTGGAAAGATTTTCGAGTATCTCCCGGGGACCCTTATGGAAGTATAGTTCCGCCCGGTTATCATACCGGTTAAGCCTCGCAAGGGCGCCCGCGTCCTCGAGGAGCTTGATGCAGGATGCCACGGTCAGGTCCGGGATTTTCTCATCTCCCATCTCCCCGATTTCGCGATAGGTCAGCCAGAGGATGTCCTCCGGCCGCCGCCACAGGCGATGATATATCTCCAGGACCGTATCTTGAGGAGGGTACCGCGCGTCAATAAAAAACTCCTGGAGTCTTCTATCTGAAGGGCTATAAAGAAGAAGGCATGTGGCCGGGTCCCCGTCGCGGCCGACTCTACCGCTCTCCTGATAATAAGCCTCTATACTCCCGGGAAACGTATGATGTACAACCATTCGGATATCCTGGCGGTCTATTCCCATGCCAAAGGCGTTTGTTGCCACGACGAGGTTCGCATGGCCTTCCATGAAGTCATCCTGGACCCTGGTCCTGTCCGCCTTATCCATTCCGGCGTGGTAAGCCTCAGCCTCTAACCCGTCCTTATTGAGTTCAAGGACGATATCCTCTACTTTTTTCCTGGTGCCCGTGTAGATGATGGCCGCTCCCGGGAGGGTTCTTATACGATCCTTCAGTTCAGCTAACTTCTCCCTGTCATTGCGGGCAGGAACCACTTCCCAGAAGAGATTACGGCGGTCAAACCCGGTAATAAAAAGGGCCGGAGCCTTTAATTGCAATTGTTCGATGATATCCGCGCGTACCTTTTCCGTGGCCGTGGCCGTAAGTGCCACGGTTTGTGGCCGTCCCATGGCCCTTAGGGTGTCGGATATCCTCATATAATCGGGTCTGAAATCGTGGCCCCACTGGGAAATACAGTGGGCCTCGTCTACGGCGACCATGGAAATTGTATTTTCCATGAGGGCCTGCACAAAACGCCGGTTTCTCAGTCTTTCAGGCGACGCATAGACCAGTTTTACTTCGCCGGACATTATCCGGGCCAAAATCTCCTCCTGCTCCCTTAGACCCATAAGGCTGTGGATCGCCACAGCAGGCAGCTCTCTCACCCTCAGGCCGTCTATCTGATCCTTCATCAGGGCGATAAGCGGGGATATGACCAGCGCGATACCCTCCCGAATAAATGAAGGTACCTGGTAACAGAGGGATTTCCCTCCGCCGGTCGGCATGATGACCAGTGTATCCCTCCCCTCCAGAATAGAAGCCACGATCTCCTCCTGCCCGGGTCTGAACTGATGATAGCCGAACACCCGTTCCATGAAGGAGAGGGCGTCATCCATGGTTGCCGCGGCTATCCCGCCCTCATGCATCATTGGAATCCTTTATCGATATCTTTTTCTTAAGGGATCTCAGCGTTCCCATCAGTTTTACCTGATGGGGGTGTTCCTCTAATGCCTTCTCTAATAAACCAATAAAGCCATCCATATCACCGGATATCGAATAGATTTTTTTCAGTGTCGATTTCAGGATATGGTCTGTCGGATCCTTCCGGAATGCCTCCCCGAGCAACCGGATGGCCTCCCGGTAATCCCCGAGCCTGTACCGGCAGAATCCCTCCTGCTTCAAGAAAAACAGATTTTCCGGAGCAAGCTCTTTTGCCTTCCTGTATTCCATTGCGGCTTCCTTTAACCTCCCCGCTTTTTTTAACTTCTCGCCTAACAGTCCATGGAGCTGGGGGTTCTCTTTTCTTGAAGGGAGGCTGAGCACCTTTTGCAATTCAACGATGACTTCCTCATCAGGCCGTTTCAGACTCTTCAACTTATAGATCGCCTGTGCAACATAGGGGTCCTCAGGATCCAGCTCCTTCACTTTTTGATAGGTCCGGAGGGCTTCCCCGGGCATATCCATCCGGTTTAGAATAAGGGCCTTTTCCTTCAGGAGGCGGGGATTGTCTCTTTCCGTCATTAACAGGGTCTCAATCCTTTCCAGGGCCTCATCATATCGTTTCAATCTCCTCAAGGTCTTGACGACACTGTGAATCAGATAGGGACGGGGTTCCTTCCGGGAGGCCGCATTGAAGCATCGAAGCGCCTCCTCCAGGTTGTCTTCATTCGAATAGATTTCACCAAGGACATACAGGGCCTGGGGATATTCAGGGTCAAGAGAAAGAATGGATTCAACCAGGATTCTCGCCTCCGTAAGCCGGTTCCGGTTCAGGTATAGCTGAGCCAGGCTCGACTTGAGGAGGGGATGCTCAGGCTGCTCTTCGAGGGCCTCCTTGAGCTCCTTTTCCGCCTCCTGGTAATCCCCCTTTTTCTTGAGGGACAGGGACCGTTCCCACTTGATCCTGCAGTATTCACTCAAGTTCATGCACTCTCCATCCTATGCAAGATATGAATATAGCTGATCATTTTCAGCGTGTCCATCAAAAATGACCTGAATTGAGCGGTTCAGGATTCCCTGTTCAAAACCGCTATGGCGCAACGGCTGTTGTCATTAGTCGAATCCCTTGGTTTGTTTTTAGGTTGTGCCTTTCATCC
>CAYTUL010000341.1:0-5302 GCA_964441135.1 uncultured Desulfobacteraceae bacterium
GATCCTTGACGGCCTGAAATGGCTGGGAATCTCATGGGATGAGGGACCCTATTTTCAATCCAGTTTTATGGGCGAACATATCAAGGCCGCTGAAACACTCCTCAATACGGGCCAGGCCTATAAATGTTTCTGCACGGTGGAGGAACTGGAAAGAAAAAGAGAACAGGCCCAGAAGCTGAAAATCGATATAAAATACGACGGAACCTGCCGCCGTCTGACGGCTGAGGAGACTGCCGAAAAGGAAGCCAGGGGAATCCCTTACACCATCAGGCTAAAGGTTCCAGAGGGTGAGGGGGCCGTTCGTTTCAAGGACGAAGTATACGGATATATCGAGAAAAAGTATGAGGACATTGAGGATTTTGTCATAGTGAGATCGAACGGGCAGCCCCTGTACATATTATCCAACGCCGTGGACGATATCCGCGACAGGATAACCCATGTCATCAGGGGGCAGGACGGCCTTGCGAACACGCCCAAACAGATATTACTATACCAGGCCCTGAATAAACCGATCCCCCGGTTTGCCCACATGTCCCTCACCTTAGACAATAAAAAGGCGAAGATATCAAAGCGGAAACACGGCGAGATAGTCGCTGTCCATTTCTACAGGGAGCATGGCTTCCTCCCGTGGGCCTTCGTGAACTTCCTGGCCCTTTTGGGGTGGTCCACGTCCGAATCGCAACAGATCTTTTCCAGGGAGGAGCTGATTGAGGCATTTTCCCTTGGGGGCCTGAATAAGGCCAACTCCATCTTTGAGGTGCGAAAAGATGACCCGAAATTCTTCACGGATCCAAAGGCCATCAGCATCAATGCCCATTACCTGAGGAGTCTCCCCTTAGATGAGATCGAGCCCTTTGTCCGGGATGAGCTGAAAAAGGCGGGTATCTGGGACCCCGGGTTTGCCGGGGCCGGGCGGGAACATTTTCTGAGGACACTGGATCTCATACGCAGCCGTTTCAATTTCACAACCGATTTCGCGACCCTGGGCAGGGCCTACTTCACGGACGATTATCCCATCGATCCCAAGGCCCTGAAAAAGAACATCCTCAATCACACAGGGCTGAAAGACTGGTTCCCCCTCTTGGCCGGCCGCCTGGATAACCTGGAAGACTTTACCACGGACGGGGCGGAGAAGGTCATCCGGGAAACGGCCGAAGAGCTGGAGATCAAGGCGGGGATCCTCATAAACGGCATCCGGACCGCGGTTACGGGTCAGGCCGTGGGACCCGGTCTCTTTGACGTACTCATGACCCTGGGAAAGGACCGCGTTGTCAAGCGTCTGAAGAGAGCGGTTTCTTTTTTTTAGGCTAAAGCCTCCTCATCCTTATCTTTCTTGCCCTGTCTCCGGTCCATTTTTTCCTTGGATTTTTTCTTTCTTTTCAACTCCTTTTGTAACTTTTTAAAACTGTGATCGTTTCGTTTCGCCATGATACCCCCTTCCGATCACCCCGTCCGAAACAATACCCACATTTTATACCCGGCCGTGGTCATCATGGATCGACTATTGTATACCCGATCATTCTTCAGGTCTAATAGGTGTTCCTTCTACCGCCTCTTCCCCCCCCTTGATACCCGCTGCCTCTGCGGCCCTGATTGCGGGAGCGGGCCTTGTTTACTTTTAACGCTCTTCCCTTAAATTCTTTTCCGTTCAGCCCATTAATAGCGGCCTCCGCACTGGCCCTATCCGGTATTTCTATGAATCCGAATCCCTTTGACTTGCCGCTGTATATGTCCTTGATGATTTTCACCGATTCGACTTGACCGAAGTCTTCAAAGGCCTCTTTCAGGTCCCCTTCGGTAACCTCGTAGGATAGGTTTCCCACATAGATATTCATTTCGCTCTCCTTTTTTAAAAATGTCTTTGACTGTAATCAAGTTTGATTCATATCGTTAATCCTGATGCAATTATTGACGTACAAGGTTGCAGACAGGTGTTGGATTGATAGGTTATCAAATATGGACTGTGCGGTTCTTAAAGAATGTGTAGATCGCAAATTTTCCGGAAATGGTAGCCGTAAATCGCAAAGGTGATGGATAATGGAAACAGCCTCGGACGGCGAACAAGGGTCCAGGACAATATCTTCCAGAATTCGAATCGCTCCTTGCCCAGAACGCCCAGACGAATACCGGATCGAAAAAAGGCCATGACGCGTTGAAAATCCAGCGGTGCCTCAAACCTGGGCGCCTTGTACTCCTTTAGAAAGGTCTTGATGCGCCGGTAATAGAGTTTCGGAGAATAGATCTGACTCATTATATTCCTGTATCCCTCATATAATACACTAAACTCCATTTTGGGAATAATATTTGTCGTTCCATCCACATTATCCCCCGAAATATGGCCCAAAAGGCGGCCCTCTTCCTTTAGCCGCTTATACAGCCTTGTTCCGGCAGGGGCCTGGAGCAGACCGACCATTGCCGTCACGATACCGCTTCTTTGAATAAAATCGATTTGCCTTGAAAAGATGGACCCTGAATCACTGTCAAAACCGAGAATGAATCCCCCCTGCACCTGTAATCCTGTCCGCTGAATGCGTTTTACATTCTCAACCATGTCCCGGTTCTTGTTTTGAAGCTTGTTGCATTCAGACAGGCTTTCCTCGTCGGGAGATTCTATGCCGATGAAGACCGAATCAAATCCGGCATCAACCATCATCTCCATCAGGGGGACATCATCCGCCAGATTCATGGATGCCTCCGTGTTAAAAGGCAATCCCTTCTTGTCTTTCTGCCACTCGATCAGGTCGGGCAGGAGTCGCTCTTTCAAATATCGCTTGTTTCCGATGAAATTATCGTCGGTAAAGAAGACCTGTCCCCGCCATCCCAATCCATAGAGGGTATCCAGCTCGGCTAAAATCTGCCCCGAGGACTTTATCCGTGGCCGGTGCCCGAACATCGTGGTTATATTGCAGAATTCACAATTAAAGGGACAGCCCCGGGAAAACTGGATACTCACCGACGCGTATCGTTTTAAATCGGCCAACTCCCACAAGGGTATCGGGGTTTCCCCCAAATCGGCAAAACCGGGATCTTCATAGAGGCGCTTGGCCCTGCCTTCCTCCAGATCCTTTAGAAAGGGAGGGAGGGTGAGCTCGGCCTCATTCAGCACGAAATGATCCACCTCGTCAAATGTCTCGTATTCCGCCATGAAAAGCGGCCCGCCGGCAACCACTTTAAGACCGGATTCCTTGCAACGATGAATGATGTAACGCGCCGACTCTCTCTGTATAACCATTGCACTGATGAACGCGTAATCGGCCCAGGCAAGATCTTTTACCGTAAGCCTGGCAGCATTACAATCAATAAGCCGCTTTTCCCATTCCCGGGGCAGCATGGCCCCAACGGTGAGCAGGCCCAGGGGAGGATGAGCGGCCTTTTTACGAATGAATTTAAGTGCGTGTTTGAAACTCCAGAATGTGTCCGGAAACTCCGGATATATAAGCAATACTCTCATGGTTGGTTTCCTTTGCTGTTGAATATTAAAGATCATTAGGCCCTCCATAAATGAAGGACGGCCCAATCCAATCATTTGCAATAACCGATCGGGATTTTTTTGGGGATGCCTTGAAGTTTTCCCTCAGGGAGGTGAATAATAAAAAGATTTGGAATAGCTGAAGAAAAAATTCGTTTTTCCTGTAACGAAAAAAACGGCCTGTGTCAAGTAAAAATCAAATATATGGTATCCTGTTACAAAAATTTGAATTTTCCGTTACCTTCTTTTGACCGGTCCTGTTTATGTTGTAATCATGAAAGGCCGGTGAATCGCATGGAAATGCGATTCCTGCGTTGCCTGAACCATATCCGGCCTTATTTTGAATCAGGAGGTGCGAAAATGAGGACTATAGCAATTATTTCACTAATGGTTATATTGGGTTTGAGTCTGCTTTTTTGGCAGGGAATCGGGAGTAATGCCATGGAAAAGGGGAAAATGACAGAAATGACATCTGATAAACCGGGAAAAACCCTCACCGCCACCTTTGCGGGAGGCTGTTTCTGGTGTACGGAGTCGGATTTTGAAAAGCTCGAGGGTGTGAAGGAGGGCATATCCGGATACACGGGCGGTCACGTGGAGAATCCCACATACGAGGAGGTATCCTCAGGCAGTACAGGGCATGTGGAAGCGGTCCAGGTCATCTATGATCCTGAAAAAATAAGCTACAAGGAGCTCTTGGACTATTTCTGGAGGCACATTAATCCGACGGATCCGGGCGGCCAGTTTGTTGACAGGGGTTCCCAGTACAGGTCCGTCATATTCTATCATAATGAAGAGCAGAAACGTCTCGCAGAGGAATCCAAAAGGGAGCTTGAGGCATCCGGCCGGTTTAAAAGCCCTATCGTTACGGATATCCTGAAGTTTACCAAGTTCTACAGGGCGGAGGACTACCACCAGGATTACTACAAGACCCATCCCCTTCGATATAAATTCTATCGCTGGAATTCAGGCCGTGACCAGTTTTTGGAGAAGACCTGGGGTAAAAAGGGAGAGGAGAGCCCGGCCCAGGAAACAGTCGCAGGAAAATACATGAAGCCCTCTCAAGAGGAGTTGAAGAAAAAACTGACGCCCATGCAGTATAAGGTCACACAGAAAGATGGGACCGAGCCGCCCTTTAACAATGAGTACTGGGATAACAAGAGAGAAGGAATCTATGTGGATGTGGTCTCAGGCGAGCCCCTCTTCAGTTCCACGGACAAGTATAAATCCGGGACGGGCTGGCCCAGTTTCACCAGACCCCTGGTGCCGGAAAATATCGTGGAGAAGGAAGACCGCTCCCTGTTTACGGTAAGGACAGAGGTGCGGAGCAGACTGGCCGATTCCCATCTCGGCCATGTCTTTCCCGACGGTCCGGCGCCCACGGGACTCAGGTACTGCATCAATTCCGCGGCGCTTCGTTTCATTGCCAAGGATGACCTTGAAAAGGAAGGCTACGGGGAGTATCTGAAGCTTTTTTCCAAAAAGGAATAGTTATTCGAGCCGGAGGCCCTAGGGACCGACTGCCAAAGCGGATAAATATAGCCGGATCACCCTTGTCATAATCTCGACTTTTTCAACAATATGGTTATAATAAACCCGTTAAGGAACCTCCAATGGCCTCTGAAAAGGAAAAAAGCAACAATATAAACCTGAACGAATCCATCAAACTTGTAAGTTCCGTGATCAGGGGGAAAGATAATGTGGTCCATTACACCTTTGCCGCCCTCCTGAGCGCGGGACATATACTTTTTGAGGACCTGCCCGGAACAGGCAAGACCACCTTGGCCATCGCGACAGCCCGGGTAATGGGGTGTGACTTCGCGAGGATTCAGT
>CAYTUL010000342.1:0-5294 GCA_964441135.1 uncultured Desulfobacteraceae bacterium
ATTATGGATAGTGAATACCGTTGCCGTTTCGGAAAAATCGGGAGATCGGCCGTAGGGCCCCTTCAGGAGTGCGGGGACAAGGCCCGTCTGCCAGTCGTGGCAGTGGATGACATCCGGAATGAAGGGGAGTCCTCGGGCAAGCCTCAACGACGAATGTGCAAAGAAGGTAAAACGTTCCAGGTTGTCGTAATAGTCTCCCCTCTCGTTGCCATAGAGGTTGGGCCGGTCATAGAGGTCTTCCCGTTCCAGGAAATAGACGGGGATTCCGTCCCGGGTGAAGGTCTCAAGCACGTCGGACGCGAGGACCGTGTCGCCCAGGGGGGCCTCAAGACCTTCGATTATCAGCCGGTTTTCAAATCCGCCCTCCCTGACGGCCCTGTAATAGGGCATGACCAGCCTGACGTCCATGCCGAGTCTTTTTAAGGCCCGGGGCAGGGAACCCGCAACGTCCGCCAGACCCCCGCTCTTGGCAAAGGGGACGACCTCCGGAGAGAGGAAGAATATTTTGAGATTTTCCATGATATCGTCACCTGACGGCATTAGGATCTTTTAGGAAGGCCGTTTCATTGACAGCCGCACCTTATCATGTATATGCCAAAATCCAAATTATTTCAACGGTGGAGTTGTCTGTTTTTTATGCTATGATGCTTTGTCATTCCGGAAGTTATGCACGCTCTATAGTGAAGTATGATTTAGAAAAATACAGCCATGCAAACACTTTTGAACGTTACTAAAAAAAGGAGGAAATTTTAGATGGAAAGATTGAATAATAAAATCGCCATTGTAACGGGTGGTAATTCCGGTATCGGACGTGCAACAGCGATACTCTTCTGTAAAGAAGGCGCCAAAGTTGTCATTAGCGGTAGGCGTGACGCTGAAAACAATAAAGTCGTCGCCGAAATCATTGCACAGGGTGGAGAGGCCTTTGCAGTTCAGGCTGATGTATCAAGGAAGGAAGACTGTAGGAGGATTGTAGACGAGACCATAAAAAAATACGGCAGGATTGATGTATTGGTCAACAACGCGGGTATAGCCGACAGGCATATGCCTATTAATCTGTGTACAGAGGAGTGGTACAATGAAGTTTGCATGATTGACCAGTATTCTGTTTATTACATGTGCAAATATACACTGAAGCATATGGAGAAGGAAAAAAAGGGTTCAATCGTGAATATTTCTTCTATCGGAAGCCAGGGGATTGCGGGCATCTCCTATAGTGCGGCCAAAGCGGCCGTTAACAGTATGACCAAGAACATCGCTCTCCAGTATTCACCAACGGTGATCCGCTGTAACGCGGTCGCGCCGGGCCCGACACCAACACCCTTGAATGCCCCGGAGGCATTCAAATCATTCAATAAGGAATTTGCAGAGGCATGTGCCAGGCATATTGATTTAACCGTACCGGAAGCATCACCAGAGGATCAGGCGGAAGCAATTCTATTCTTCGCGAGTGATGTTTCAAAAGCCATTACGGGACAGATTCTTTATGTAGATCATGGGACAACACTATATTGATGTTGTATTTCATAAAGAAATGATTATCCATGATTAATATATGAAGGAGTATCTTTAAAGGGATCGAATCCAATCAAGCCTAAAGGGAGGAATTTTCAATGTATGGATATATGGGTAAAATTTTGCATGTAAACCTGACAAATTTCGAGATAAGCGAGATACCCACAGAGCTCTATGCGGAGCAATATCTTGGAGGACGCGGCATCGCATCGAGGATCTATTGGGAAAGGGTTACCAATGAAACGAAGGCCCTTGATGAGGAAAATCCGCTGATTTTCATGACCGGCCTTCTCGTCTCCACCGGCGCCCAGGCAGCCACCCGAATGTCGGTGACCGGCAAGTCTCCCATGTCTTTTCCTGAAGGGTACAGTTTTGGAAATCTCGGCGGCCATTTTCCGGCTGAATTAAAATGTGCGGGATTCGATGGTATCCTTGTGGAGGGAAGTGCCCCAAAACCGGTTTACCTGTGGATCACTGACAATAGGGCCGAAATACGTGATGCCTCCGCATTATGGGGCCGGGGAGCCTACAAGGTTGATGAAATTTTGCAAAAAGATCATGGGGAGGGGGTCCGTTATATTACTACGGGTGTGGCCGGCGAAAAAATGGTCAGAATAGCCGTCATCACAGGCTCCAACGAATCCTCTTTGACCGGCGGTTTCGCGGCGGTCATGGGATCCAAAAAACTTAAGGCCATCGCAGTGATTGGAGCCGGAAAACCTTCTGTAGCCGATCCGGAGGGGCTCAAGGCACTTAATCGTTACACCGCTCAGATAGGCGGCCGTCTCCTGGAGAAACGCTTTATCATGACTGGGTCAGGCCAAAGGATAGAAATAGAAGGGGTTGAGAAGGGGAAGTGTTCTCAATGCGGCATGGAATGTATGCGGAGAAAATATCGTTTTCCAAATGGCATGGAGGTAATTGGAAAGTGCCAGGCACAGGGATATTACTCCCCCTGGATGTATGGTCGCGAAAATGAGCCCGTAGACACTTTTGCTGAAGCGCCCATACTTGCAAATGACTACTCCTTATGCACCAAAGAATTGAGTAAGATCATCAACTGGCTCTATACATGTTATAGGTCAGGGGAACTCACGGAGCAGGAAACCGGCTTACCTTTGTCCAAAATAGGAACAAGGGAATTTCTGGAAAAATTGCTTCACGCCGTTGCCTATCGGGAAGGCTTTGGGGATATCCTGGCCGAGGGACTGGTCAGGGCCCGGAAGGAGGTCTCGGATGAAGCCCGATCATTAACCCCGCCTAATTTGATACCCATTGACTTTGGTGACGGCTATTCGCCCAGAATGTTCGTGGCACACTCGTTGCTTAACCCCATGGAACCAAGGGGCCATATCCCCCCCTTGCATCATCTTGCCTGGACCTGGAGGACATGGGAGGTCAACCAGGAAGATCCGGAAAGATCTCCTGTCACCACAGACCTGTTCCGGGCCATAGCCAGGGCCTTTTGGGGCAGTGAAGAAGCCGGAAATGTAATAAGCTATGAGGGTAAGGCCTTGGCGGCCAAGTTAACACAGGATCGAATGTGTGCTTATGATGCGCTCGGCCTGTGTGACTTCACGTGGCCGATTACCTACTCGTTTCATACACCGGACCACCTGGGCGATCCGGACCTCGAGGCTAAGATCTATTCCGCTGTTACAGGAAGGACAGGACAGGAGCTTTATCGGGGGGGTGAGTCCATCTTTCACCTTCAAAGGGTCATTCAGCTACGTGAAGGCCGGAAGGTCCCCGAGGATGATTTTCCCCGCGAGTATCTCTTCAGGGAACCCCAGACGGCAAATTTTATGCATTGGGGAATGAAGGTCCCCGGCCCCGGAGGAAAGGTCGTCGACGCTACGGGGAGCACCCTTGACAAGGAGAAATTTACGAAGATGTTGAAGGAATATTATCGTCTCAGGGGCTGGGACGAGGAGACAGGGCTTCCTCTTCGTGAGACCTTAGAAGGCCTTGGATTACATGACCTGGTGTCCGGAAATCATCACCTCACCGGAGAAACCTAAGCGAGAAAAGAGGATCCTTTAAAAGAACAGGTGGTCCACCCCGTAGAGCATGGACTTGATGGAGGGCAGACCACCTTTTGCTTTAAAACAGGGATACAAGCCTATCCTAATGTTTTTCCATCCAGGTGTCGAACCATTTCCACCGGATGAATCCGGTCTGCAGGTAGGTGGTATGTACCCAGGGATTATAGAGATATGCCGCCGGCTGATTATAGAGGGGAATAATAAGGGCCTGGTCGGCGATATATCTGACCATTTTCTTGGTAATGGCTTTCTGATCCGCCTCGTCAAATATTGTAATCGCTTTTTTGCTCATGGCGGCCAATTCCGGCGGCGGTTCATAGCTGGCCAGGTTCGTCTTGGGATCATGACCGAACCATGCCTCGAAGGTTCCGAGGAAGTTTTCATCGGCTCCCGTGAAGAAATAGGCGATATCCTTCCAGCCGTTTCCCCAGACACTGGAGAAAAATCTCCCCGGATCTGCGATATCCAGGTCGATTGAAAATCCCGCATCATCCAGATAGGTCTTGACTGCCTCGGCTGTGGTATTCCGCCCCCCTGCCTGGGCCATGGCAAGAATCTGTAGTGTGAGTCCATTGGGATAACCGGCTTCGGCCAGCAGTTTCCGCGCCTTTTCCGGGTTATAGGGCCTGCCTGGATATTCCGGGTCATATCCCCACTCATTCTTGTTCGCCAACAACTTCATGGGTTCATAATACCCAAACCCGATCGCTTTGGCCAGGGCCGGCTTGTTGATCGCGTATTCTATGGCCTCCCGTACCTTGAGCTTTGCCGTCGGTCGATTTGGGTCCTTTATGTTCAGGTAAAGCAGTTGAGGCAGGGCAGGCCAGCTCGAAAACCTTTTAAAACCTTTTTTCTCAAGCTCAAACTGGTTCTTAACCGGTGGGTTCGTCCAGATATCCGCCTCCCCGGCCTGCATCATGGCCGACGCGGTCATGGGATCCGGGATATAGCGCGTCTCGATTCCGTCCAGATAGGGTCTCCCTTTTTGCCAGTATCCATCGAACTTCTCATACTTGAGATAGGCATCCCTCTTCCAATCCGCAAACTTGAAGGCCCCTGTGCCTACGGGATGGGTCCTGCACCATTCCTTACCATGGGCTTCGAAAGCCGCCTTGGAAAACATCCGCGTAAAGCCGTAGGCGAATTTCATCTGGTTCTGGTATTGGGTCAAATGGAGGGTTACCGTATGGTCATCCACGATCTCGATGGACGTAACCTGATCCGCGAATTGCATCTTCTTGGTATCCTTGACCAGTTGCAGGTTCCAGGCACAGACCTCGGCATTCAGCTCTGTCCCATCATGGAATTTAACACCCCTTCTCAGGTGAAAAGTCATGGTCTTGGCATCGGGATCGATGTCCACACGCTCAGCCAGAAAGGGCTCCATTGTCCGGTGTTCGCTCATCTCCATCAGACATTCGACTACCGGCAGGGCTTCGGTTGAGTCCTGGGGACCCATTTCCGGGTAGTAGCCGATAACCCGCGCGCCTGATGGATTAATCCGTTTTAGGATGCCCCCGTATTGCGGCTGTGCTCCAAAACTCTCAAGGGCAAAAAAAGCCATCGATGCAATCGCTATTGTCGTAATAATGAAAATCTTCCTAATCATGTGTTCTCCCTCCCTTCTCATTTTTTCATTCTGGAAACAGATTTCAGGATTGTAACACTTTAGCCTTTTAAAAGATGGTTAATAAAGAAGGGTGCTCGGGGATCTCTTGGACGGGGCGAACTTGA
>CAYTUL010000343.1:0-5285 GCA_964441135.1 uncultured Desulfobacteraceae bacterium
GTGCCAGAGTTCCTGGCGGGATCTACTCCAGTAATGGACCTCTCCTGTTTCAAGGCTCTTTTCAAATGAGGCCCTGTTGATATAGGCTAACATAAGGACTTTTCCTGTTCGGTAATCCTGTGCGATCGCGGGTAAAAGACCTCCCCCCTTTGAAAAATTCAACTCGATCATCTGCTCTAACCCTTCTGAATTGGATTTAAGCCTGGAACGATAACATATTGAATTTTTAAAGCAAGTGAAAATTCCAGCCCCGCCTTTTCAACTTGCCTCCCCGCTTAGCTGTCCGCAGGCGGCCGAAATGTCACTTCCCTTGCTCTTTCTGATGATCGCGGTGTAATGTTTTTTAACCAGGATGTCCTGAAATTCGAGGATTCTTTTCATGGAAGGTGCGGCCATCGCCAGACCTGGATAGGAGTTGAAGGGGATCAGATTGATCTTGGCCCTGAGGCCGGATAAAAGGTCGACCAGATTGAGCGCGTCCTTATCGCGGTCATTCATCCCCCTGATCAGGATATATTCGAAGGTGATCATCCTGCGGTTTGGAAGGGGAAAATCCCTGCACGCTGAAATCAGACTCTCGAGATTGTATTGCCGGTTGACGGGCATCAAAAGATTACGTGTCTCGTCCTCCGCTGCGTTGAGTGATACGGCCAGATTAATCGATGTATCCCGCCCTAACCTGCGGATTAGAGGAACCAGGCCGCATGTGGAGAGGGTTATTTTTCTACGGGAGAAATTCATGCCGTCTTCCACGATCATATTATCCACGGCCCGTATCACACCGTCGTAATTTGCAAGGGGTTCTCCCATCCCCATGAAAACGATATTGGTGAGCCGCTCCGGGGACATCATGGATCTTCTTACCTGGATCACCTGGTCAACGATCTCGGCGGGAGTCAGATTCCTCTTAAATCCCTGCCTGGCCGTCAGGCAAAAAACACATCCCATGGCGCAACCAACCTGGGATGAGACGCAAAGGGTATAGTGATCCCTTTCCGGGATGAGTACCGTTTCAATATACTCCCCGTCACGGAGCCTGAAGAGGTATTTTTCCGTCAAATCTTCGGAGATCCGGGTCTTGACCTTTTCAAGGTGGCTGATATTTGCCCTTTCCTTTAAGATGTCTCTGAGGGATTTCGAGAGATTTGTCATCTCATCAAAGGAGCGAGCGTGTTTCTTAAAGATCCACTGCCTCACCTGGCGAGCCCTGTAGGTCTCCAACCCGAGTCCCATGACCCATTCCACCGTTTCCCCTTCATCCAGCCCCTTTAAATCGATCTTCGTTTCACCGCTTTTTCCGGTCATTCTCTTTCATCGTCCTGAGTTTTGCCAATTCCCATACATAGTCATAAAGGTGAAGTCCTTTGCTTGAGGCGATTATCTGACCGTCTTCCACACCGATACTCGAGGCCATATACTCCTTTAAAAGTTGAATGGCACCCAAGTTGGCCGGAAATCCGTTCCATAGATCCCAGGACCTGAAGTAGAGGATAAAATGGAGTTTTTCCTCCATTACCCTGGTATCAATCCCCCTCAGACATGGAGGATCCTTAAGAAAGATAGACTTCTCGTCCCCGACGTTCATATAGGCCTGGTTGGTCCCGTGACCGTCATCCCTGTACATTCGAATGACCTCTTCAATCTGCTTCTCCAAATACTGGCCATAGGTATAGTCTTCCCCTTCCTTCTTGGCCGAGGTCATGAGGTAGGGGAGGTATTCCTCAAGGTAGCCGTCTGCGACCGGATTGGGGATACCGAGTCCGTGCGGGATGTCGGGGAGTAGTGGCCTGACTCCCGGATGCTTGATATGGACGGTGATGTAGTCAAACTCTAATCGCTTCTGCCCTTCGAAACTGCCCCTGTCAATGGTATATTCCCTTCCCTTGTCCATGATCCTGTATACACACTGAAACCAGGCGTCCGGCAGATCCCGTGCCTCGACAAATTCCAGTTTCATCCTTTTTCCTCCTTCAAAAATCCTTCCCCTAATTGAAGGAAACGCCTCCATCGCAGAGGATAAGCTGTCCTGTTATGAAATCGCTGTCACTGCTGGCCAGGAAGATCGCCGTTCCCACCATGTATTCTGGAAGGGATGTCCGTTTCAGGCATCTTCTGCTCATCATGATCTCTTCGGGCTTTATCGCTGGCATGGCGCTGTTTTTCTGGACCTTTTTGCTGCCTTCTGTTTGTGTGTAGCCGGGGGCTATACTATTCACATTGATATTGTAATCCCCCAACTCCCTTGCCATGCAACGTGTAAGGGCGCAGACCGCCCCCTTTGAGGCCACATAATGGGGCATACCCACGGCCCCCTCAAATATGATGGATGAAGCGATATTAATGATCTTGCCTCCTTTATCCTTCATATAGGGAAATACAGCTTTCATACAGTGGAAAGGACCGGCCGTATTGACGGCCATGAGTTGATTCCATTCCTCGGTGGTTACCTCCATGAAGGGCCTTTTTATGACATCACTGTACATGGCGGCGTTGTTCACCAGGATATCGATCGAGCCGAATCTTTCCACGGCCTTGCGAGCCATGGCATTACACTCATCCTGCTTTGATACGTCGGTCTTCACATGGATTGCCTCTCCGCCCGCCGTTGCAACGGCTTCAGCCGTTTCGTTTCCATCAAGGATATCGGCGATGACAACCTTCGCCCCTTCCCTTCCGTATCCGGCCGCAATGGCCGCGCCGATCCCCCGGGCCGCACCCGTGATTACGGCTACTTTTCCCTTCAGTCTCATGAATACCTCCTAAGAAACCGGTCAATTATTTCTTATGCGAAATATACGGCCCGGATCCAGCTCTCATCCTATCCGGGGACGTCCCTAGCCATGATGAAGGATAGACAGTGGGAGGCCATTTTTTATTTAAGTATTTGTTAAATACCACAACGATGTTTTCTTATAATTTTTACATCTCCATTATCTCTCGTGATACTAAGGACTTGAGGCTTATTCATTAACGAAATTTCTTTTTTTATTAGAAGCCTTTGTCTTGCTTCAGCCATTTCCGGATCCTTAATGGCCTCCCCACTAAAATATAAATTTAAATATTCCTTTGGATTCAATTTTGGAATTATTATTTTACTTTGTTGATAATCGATATAATGTTCAACATAATAATATTTTTTTCTTTTGAGTAAAGTTTTGATTCCAGAACTAATGAGCATTTCTTTCTCATCTCCATAAACTATCTCTATTGCTCCTTGTCTAGTAAAATGATCCACATCAAAAGATATAACTATATTCGTTGAGGTGTTTTTACTTCCATTAATTATTAAAATCTCCGAATCAATGCATCTTCCAAAATTATCCTTTCGGCTAGCAATAGTAGCCGTGACCTTCCCTTCGAATAAAATCCATAATTTATCATTGTTTATAACACCCAAAGTAAGTGCTATCAAAAGCCCTACCCATGCGACTGGTTCCTTTTTAAAAGTTTTCAATATATTCATATCTCTTGCGTGATTGTAAAAGACTAAATTGTCTTATACCTAAAGATGCAGGCTAAAGCCGTGGAAGAAAAATACCGTGAAATCTTCTGTTCACAATCAGGGAATCTGCCTGAAAAGTGATACCCCGCACTTATGAAAAGATCCCTTTCCAAATAGCGTGACCCATCAGAAGCCCTGAAAAAGTCTTTCCTTTTCCATCGATAGGGCGCCCTTCTGGCATTCATTCGGCACTGTTGATATCCGGGTCCTGGGGATCGTAATTGATTCGGTTCAATAGATTTTTGTCACGCTTTCGTTAGGAAATCATACAGAGTCGCGATACTAATCCGTTGAAACATCAGGGCCATGCCGGTCGGGCCTGAAGGCTCAGAGTATTTGTCCTGAAAGGTAACCTTCTCCTGGGCCTCCTCCAGGCTCATGCCTTTTTCAATAGCAGCCTTGACCCTCTCAAGCCGGTCCTGGATCTGGGCTATCATTTCATCGAGATAACCTGAATCACAAAGGGTCCCGTGACCCGGCATGAAAACGTCCGCGTCCAAATCCTTCATGCGTCTGATTGATTCCATCCATTCCTGCGGCAAGGCCCCCGGTGGAAAAAAGGCGTGCCCCTTTCCGATGAGGTTGTCTCCCGTAAAGGCTACTCTTTCCTCCGGGACAAAGACCAGTGTTTGAAAAGGGGTATGTCCCGGCATATTCGTAAGCTCAAAGGTGCGCCTTCCGATGTAAAGAAAGAGTTTTTCCGAATAGGTGATATCCGGCGGACGAAAATCAAACTCTTCAAGAAGGGGAAGGCTCTCCGGTGCCATCTCTTTCATCCTTTCCTTTAACTGCTCAACAGAGGTATTCAATATGGCCTCCCTGACACCTTCATGGCCAACAACGGTACCCTCAAAAAAACGATTGCCTGTAAAGTGATCGATGTGAGGTTCCGTGTTGATTAAATATCGAACCGGACCGTGCTTTTTGATCTCATTACGCCAGGAGATAGCATCGCCTGGGATCTGGGGCGTATCGATCATGACCACCCCTTCCTCTGTTACGACAAATCCGACATTGCTCCCTTCGTATCCCGTTTCCACGTAAACATATTCGGAAATCTTTTCCATCCTGTCCTCCTTTTAGAAACCGTAACTATTTAGTCCTTTTCAACAGCTTGGGTGTTCAGCAATCTCTTTCCCGAGCACCCTTCTGTATTAACCATCTTTCAAAAGGCTAAAGTGTTATCAGAAACCTATCCTGAAACATAAACCGGAATGAGTTTCGGGTCAAGAATCATGCGTTCTCCATACCATATTCTATGCTTTTTTACCCTGGCCAAATTTCGGGATCGGGGATTATGGGAACTGTTTTCGCCCTTTTTAAACGCTTGGGGTCTCGGCAATTCCTTTTCCGGTGCGGTCGCCTGATAAAGATTCCTTAAGACCCAGGGCGAAGCGATGGAATTGAATTGTATGGTCTTTTCCATACGCCTGTTTTACTAAGGGATTTAAATTGACATTGAACGGCTTACCATTTAATGTGGATAGATTAAAATAAGCGAGGCTTAAAAATGGATTTTATAAATGAAAGGAATAAGGTTCCCATCTTCGATACCTATGATGTGATCGTTGTTGGGGGCGGTATGGCAGGCGTGGGCGCCGCCTTAGCGGCCCGGCGGAAGGGTTGCAAAGTGCTTATCATAGAAAAAAGTGTCATGCTGGGCGGACTCGCAACCCTCGGTTTTATCGCCATATACCTGCCTCTATGCGACGGCCGCGGCAAAAAAGTGACCGGCGGGATTGCCGAGGAACTGCTCCATCTCTCCATTGTATACGGTTATGAC
>CAYTUL010000344.1:0-5281 GCA_964441135.1 uncultured Desulfobacteraceae bacterium
GCTTTTTTTATATTTATTTCAGATAATTATCCATTATTGGACAGACACTAATTAGGATTTAAAGATAAAATTCTCCGCCCGCTTATATCATCGGGACCGCCTGCATCGGCAATCAGATAGATTTAGTATCTATAAAATCCGCTCAAGAGAAACACGTCCTTTTCCATAGCATAGTACCGATTTCTTGTCACGACTATTTTCTTACCTGCCCCGGATTGGATTCCGCGTCATCCTGTATAAAACATGCTTTTTTCATACCTGTTTTGATTTCAATACTGTCAATAAACAGCCCTTATTAGTCATTATTTTGACATATTTACACAACAGGCGTCCCCTCGGCAGGTTCTCATTCCATGGATTGACGGTATTTTCTTCATATCCACCGCAATTACGCCGGAAAATCCTGGGAAAAGTTTGGCATGATTTCTGCATCTAAAGGTAGTGCGGTATTTTATGTGAAAGGCCTGAACGCCCCGTGCTATGCACGCGGGCTCTGCCCGTAGATGAATGGCAAATATGAGGTTTGGGTGTGTGAGCCCCCAAGCTTCGGGGCTTTCAAGCATAGATCTTTTTCATTGGAAAAAGCCCCGATCTGCGGTCGGGTTTCTTCACTCAAAAAAATCTCGATGAAAGGGTTTCAAATGACCAAAAAGCCAACTTATGAAATGTTGGAAAAAAGGGTCAAAGAATTGGAAAAGGAGGCTATTAGGCTCAAAGAGACGGAAAAGGCCCTGAGAATGAATGAGAACAGGCTTCGCCGCCTGATTGAACATTCAAACGACGCCTTCATCGTATGCGATTATGATGACGGCAAAATCCTTGACGTTAATCAGCATGCCTGTGACAGCCTGGGGTATACCTATGATGAAATACTGAAGATGTCTGTCAGTGACATCGACCCCTCCTTTTACCAGGAAAAGAGGAAAAAGGGCAAACCGGGTGTTCCTGTTACATTTGAAGGAGTTCACAGGCGTAAGGACGGAACCACATTCCCTGTTGAAATCAGGATGAGCGTATTCGATTCGAATGGACAAAAGCAGATATTAGGAATTATCCGAGATATTTCGGAGCGAAAACAGATAGAGGAAGAATTGAGGGAAAGTGAGGAGAAATACAGATCTTTTTTCGAGCACTTGGCTTTTGGGACCGTCCTGATCGATGTCGACACCCATAAGGTGGTAATGTTTAACAAGAAAGCCTATGAGGAGCTTGGCTATACCCGGGAGGAATATCTCAATCTACAACCCGAGGACATCGTATTTCATCATAAGAGCGAATTGATTCAAAAACGTTTTCAAAAAGTCATCGAAAAAGGATCCCTTGTGTTTGAGACAAAATTCTTAAAAAAGAGCGGTGAATTGAGAGACTATCTGGCAAGCTCCGTATATCTTCCCATACGCGGAAAATCCTATGTCCAAAACATAAGAATCGATATTACCGAATCCAAGCGATTGCAGGAAGATTCGTTGAAGGCTCGAAATGAAATGGAATCAGAGGTCCGGAAAAGGACAGCGGAACTGGAACAGGCCAACCTAAGGCTGAAGCAAGAGGTTTTAGAACGTGAAAAGGCGGAAGAGATCCTGCGGTTGTCCGAAGAGAAATTTTCCAAAGCCTTTCATTCCAGTCCGGGGTTAATGCTCATCAGCACAATGGAGGAAGGGCGCTTCATCGATGCAAACGAAAGGTTTACTCGGACCACCGGCTACACACGGGAAGAGGTTATCGGACACACATCCGATGAATTGCGTCTTTTCGTCGATCCGGGGGACCATGGGAAGATTTTGAAGATGCTGAATGAAAGGGGAACTGTCCGTGACTTTGAATATGAGATGCGTGTAAAATCGGGTGAGTTCCGCAAGGGCTCTTTTTCGGCCGAGTTGATTGATATAGACGGGCATAATTGCATTCTGTCCATGGTGGATGACATTACAGAGCGTAAACAGACCGAGGCGGCCCTTAAGGAGAGCGAGGAGAGATACAGGGACCTCTTTGAAAAGTCTCCCGTCGCCACAAGCCTGACGACTCGGGATGGGAATTTAGTCGCATGTAATAATGCAATGTCGAGTATGGTCGGCTACAGCATTCAGGAACTTAAGAATCTTGATCTTTTTAGATTATACGTGAATCCCGAGGATAGAAAGGAGTTATTCGATACCGTCAACCGGGATGGTCTTGTCGTTAATTTCCCGGTTCGGTTAAAAAGCAAAGAAGGCAGATTGATCGACGTCCTGTTAACGACTTTAAAGGTAAATCAAGCTTCGGGCAAAGAGCTGTACCAGACAATCGGCATAGATGTTACCGAGCGTACTCAGGTCGAGAGAGAAAAAAAGAACCTTGAGACCCGGCTCCACCAGGCTAGGAGGATGGATGCCATAGCTACCCTGGCTGGTGGTATCGCTCACCAGTTCAATAACTCCCTATCCGCGATCATCGGCAACCTCGAACTGTTGAGAATGGATTTCCCCGGCAATGAAACCATCATTGAATATGTAGAACCCATGAAAGGATCGATTTTTCGAATGAAGAATCTTACGGATCAGCTTTTAGCCTATGCGAGGGGTGGTAAATATCAGCCGAAAAACTTTTTATTGAGCGATTTCGTAAGGGATACACTTCCCCTTATCAAGCATACGATTCAGCCTTTCATTAATATAGAAACGGATCTTCCCGATGATGTTGCCAGCGTTAATGCCGATATGACCCAGATGCAGATGGTAATGTCCGCCATAATCTCAAATTCTTCGGAGGCCATTGAGGAGAAGGGACGTATTCGAATTGCTTGTAAAAATGTGTTCATAACCGATGAGAACCGGAAAAATTTCTCCGGATTGAATCCGGGACATTATGTCAGCCTATCCATTGAGGATAACGGAAAGGGAATGGATCAAAAAACATTGAGACGAGTGTTTGAACCCTTCTTTTCAACAAAATTTCATGGGCGCGGTCTGGAAATGGCGGCCGTATACGGTATTATAAAAAATCATGAGGGTTGGATCTCCATTACATCCAAAATGAATGGGGGTACAAAGGCAACCATTTATTTGCCGGCGGTTGAGGCCCCCGTGAAAGAAAAGAAAGCTCCTGGAAATGAATTGATCAGGGGCAAAGGGACCATCCTTGTTATTGAGGATGAAGAAACAGTCATGCATGTAACCCATGCCATGTTAGAAAGGTTGGGATATAACGTATTAAAGGCCTATACCGGCGCTGAAGCGCATAGTGCCGTGGAAAAACATAATGGCGAAATCGATCTTGTGCTTCTCGATATCATGTTACCGGATATGGATGGAAAGGCCATATACACTTCTTTAAAGAAGATAAGACCCGATGTGAAGGTCATAGTATGCAGCGGGTACTCCGCTGACGGGCCGGCCCGGGAAATACTTGACGCAGGGGCGCAAGCCTTTATTCAAAAACCTTTTTCGATAATCACATTGTCGGATAGTCTTAAAACCGTTTTGGCGTAAGATATCGCAGACACGGATCCCTGATTTTTCGCTTTCGCCCCTATTCCCTGAAGAATCTTTAAACGCCATGGGGAAGGATTCCGCCCCGATCCAAATTCTACTCCCCTATTATCTTCACCAGAACCCTTTTTTTCCTTCTCCCGTCAAACTCACCATAAAATATCTGCTCCCATGTGCCGAAATCCAGTTTTCCCCCGGTGACAGCGACCACTACTTCTCTGCCCATGATCTGTCTTTTCATGTGGGCGTCGGCGTTATCCTCCCCGACATTATGCCGATACTGAGCTACAGGTTCGTGAGGAGCAAGTCTTTCAAGCCAAACCTCGTAGTCACGATGCAATCCGGATTCGTCATCATTGATAAAGACCGATGCGGTTATGTGCATCGCATTGATCAGGGCAAAACCCTCCTTAATCCCACTTTCTGTGAGGCAGTCATTCACCTGGGACGTTATATTTATGAAAGCACGCCTCGCGGGGATATTAAACCAGAGTTCCTTTCTGTAGGACTTCATATTTTTCTCCTTTATGATTATCTGACGCTTACGGACTTTCAAACCTAATGTTCGGTCATTAGCTCCCAAGCAGGTAGATATGGTCTTAAAGAGATAGATATAGCCGGATCAAACACTACCGGGCAGAACCTATACGGAAAAGGGACACCATGATGGCCTCCCCCCAGGGAAAGTCATTTATCTAAGGCCCCTTTCAACGCAGCGGCAAGACATAGAAATTCATCTATATCAAGGGTTTCGGCCCTCCTCCTGGGATCAATTGAGCATTTTTTCAAGGCTTCATAAATACCATCGCCGCCATAGGATTGAAGCGCCCCTTTGAGTGAATTCAGAATAGTCTTGCGTCTATGCAGAAAGGCCCCCCTTACGACGGTGTTAAAGATAACCTCATCTTCCGCCCTTTTAGGATGAGGTCGCTCCATGTCAATGGACAAAACCATTGAGCCCACTTTTGGTTTGGGATAAAAAGCCTCCTTTGGGACCTCGAGTAATGGGGAAATGGCTGCATTATACCGAATTAATACCGTCATGGCCCCGTAATCCTTTCTGTTTGGAAGAGAGAGTAGCCTTCTCGCGAATTCAAACTGGAGCATCAGGACAGCCCTGCTTATTAGATGCCGGTATCGGAAGAGCCTTTCCAAAAGGGGCGAAGAGATATTATAGGGTAGATTCCCGATGGCCTTAATTTTCTCTTCGGGAACCTGTGTAAGTCCTTTAAAGTCCAGCCTGAGAATGTCATCATTTATTAAATTGACATTGGTTATTCCGGCACCTGTTAGTTTTTCCCTGAGTATGTTAACTAACTGTTTATCTTTTTCCACCGCCGTTATTCTTTTTACGTATTGTGCCAAGGGAATGGTTAAGGCGCCTAAGCCTGCTCCTATTTCCAAGACATGGTCGGATACCTTAAAACCGGACGTTTCTATTATCTTCTGGATGATATGCCGGTCTTTTATGAAATGCTGGCCCAACCGTTTTTTGGGTCTGAATTCGTATCTTCTTTTCATTGTTCTCGATTCTGCAAAGGCGTATCCCTGCCTTTTTTATCCCGCAAGGTCTTGATAAATTGAAATAGTTTTAAAAAAATGAAATATGAAGGAATCGATGTAACTACACCCATGATGAAACCGCCGACAAGAAAAGCTATAACAATGGATCCGCTGGCGCCGACAATTTCCTTCGTCAGTGCCAGACCCTCTCCGCTATTCCTCATGGACTCCATTAATGACGAAAAGCCCCTACTATCCCTGGAGAGATCTAAGAGGAATGAACCCAACCTGTAATCCAGATAGTATATAAT
>CAYTUL010000345.1:0-5260 GCA_964441135.1 uncultured Desulfobacteraceae bacterium
GGACTGCTGCCAGGAATGTGAACCAATCCACTTCCGGTCTGAGGGGTACGAAGAAACGTCGCAATGCCTCCCAGGATGTAAGGCCGCCCGTGCCCATCATCAGGATCACGAGCACCACATTGACCGCACGTTCCCTGTTGAAGCGGAGTCCCGCATAGACCAGCAGGCTGGAGAGCCCGTCGAGGAGCGTATCGGCAGCATCGTTAATCAGCCCCACACTGCCCGAAAGCAGGCCCGCAGGGAGCTTGAGCGCCGCTAACCCTAGATGCACGCCAAGCGAAATCTGCGAGACAGTCTGCGGCTGCATGAGTTTGCGTGAGAATGCGCCCACTTTGTGTAAGCCGGCCAGCCTCTCGCCGGCCTTTTCGTGACCGAGCCCTGTCAGTGCATACTTTTCCCCCTGCTGCTCCACCCATCCCGCTTCCTTCATCTTCTCAAGATCCATAAGCAGTTTCCGGATCAGCTCGCCTCGATCAATGGATTCCTGATCAAAGAGCTCGATAAAGAAACCAAAAGGACGGGGAAATGCGATGAACTGCTTTTCGATCTCAGCCACGGACCTGGGTCCATCGGACAGGCATATGGCGATCATATCGCGGCTGTCTTGATTTTTTCGAAAGTGGTGACGTCGTGGTTTTTTATATTCGGTCATTCCACAATCCCCTGCTCCTATTCAACCAACCGCCTTCTGCGCGGGTTTCCATTGACAGGATAGTCCTATAAAGGATTCAGATCTGCCGTTGACTCTTTGTGATTTGATCTGCAACCACTTCTTCACGTTTTTTAAATCCTTTATTCACATTCATCTCTTTTTTAACTCTTTCTATTATACTGCTGACAGTGCTATTTTTTTCTATACCGAATATCTCCCCAACCTGGTTAAGGGTATCATTTCTTAAACGCCTTATCAAATAAACCGCGACATTCCTCAGCGTACCTGTCCGGGTCAACTAATATGGATTTATACCTTCCCCTGAATAGCTGCCCGTCACAACCATGCCCTCTATTACACTATATCATGCGGCCACAATTGTCTTGACACACAAGGCTTCTCTCCTTATACTCGCACCATGAAAAAGGGAGTTCTTATCATCTCACCTCACCCCATGTTTTGGTTCTTTAACCCTTAAACCAGTTACCCGCAGTGAACATCGAGGAACATTATTCTAACCATTTCAGAAAGGAGGAAGCCGCCATGAAAAAATCTACGTTATGTGTGTCAGTGTTTTTAGTATGTTGTATATTTTTCAGTGGTATCGCCTTATCAGGAGAGAAAGAACCTGTACGGGGGGGCATTTTAAGAGAGATCTGGTCCTCAGGGCCGAAGACCCTTAGCTACTACCCTGAAATGGGACCCTTTGATGAGATCGGCGTGTTACCCGCCACTGAAAAATTGATGGAATATGGCATGGACCATGATATACATCCCTTCCTGGCAAGGTCCGTAGAAGTGGCACCGGATGGTAAGAGTATCATATTCAGATTAAGGAAGGGTGTCAAGTTCACGGACGGATCAGATTGTAACGCCGAGGCCGTGGCGTGGAATTACGAGCGGGGGAATAAATATAACAAGTTACAATTTAATGACCGCCTTAAATCCATTGAAGTCGTGGATGATTATACCATGGTGTTACACATTACCCAATATGAAAAAATGCTGTTAAGCAGCTTTGGATGGGTGCCTATATTCTCCAAGGCTGCCTGGGATAAGGCCGGAAGCATCGATGAAGAGAGGAAGGAATGGGCCCGTCACCATGTCGTCGGAACCGGGCCGTTCATCTTGAAAGAATTCAAAAGGGATAACCACATAACCTGGGAAAGAAATCCAAATTACTGGCAACCCGGGAAACCTTACCTCGATGGTTATGAGATAAGGTTTATTCCTGATCCGATGGTTGCCTCCGCAATGATGGAGAATGGAGAAGCGGATATGTGGACGTCAGGGTCCTCTATAGTACAACAGGCAGCACTCGCTAAAAAAGGGTTCAAGTTACAAAAAAGCACGGGCCTTCCGATAACGATCTACTTTAATAATAAAGATAAAGAATCCCCGTTTACCGATAAGAGGATGCGCGAAGCCGTGGAATATGCTATTGACAAAGCGGCTGTTACAAAGGCACTTGGTTATGGCTCATGGGTGCCTTTGAAGAATTCGGCGGGCCCGGATATGTGGGGCTACAACCCTGATTACAAGGGTCGCGAGTATAATGCAAAAAAGGCCAAAGCGTTATTGGCCGCGGCCGGTTATCCTGACGGCATCAAGGTCACTCTTACGGCTTTCTTAGGTTGGGAAAAACAGGCTGAAGCCGTAAAACGATATCTTGATGATGTCGGGATTCATACGAAAATCGATATGGCTGATCCTGGAAGATTTTTCTCCATGTTCTGGGGCGGCGTGGGATGGCCGCATATGCTGCTTTTTCTTCAGGCCTCCTCCCCAAATACCTTAACCGTTCTCAATCGTACATTTGGCCCTGAGCCAAAAACCCGGATTGCAAGCTTTGTTGAACCGGATGAACTGAATCAGATGTTCTATGAATCCAGAAAGGCAGAAACTATTGAAGAGATGAAGGAATGGTCCGAGAAAATAGTAGATTATTTTTCCGACGAGTGCCTGGTGATCCCTCTCTGGGAGACTTCTGACCAGTATATCATCCAACCCTATGTCCACACCACCTATCTGCAAAATTCCGTAGTGGCGAGGTTTTGCGCGGATGATTGGATGGAGAAACATTAGGGAGTTATCATAAATCAATTCTTTTTGGAGGCTATTCATCGGGACGAATAACCATAAAATGTATAAACCACTATTTATTTGAACAGACCACTGTCCATTCTGGTTGAAACAGTCGCGTAGCAGGGAGTATGGGGATCCCTTGTCATAGGCGAACTCGTTTATGTGCAAGACCGTTGCCTTGGGATTGACCAGGCGGGCGGAAGGCTTCCTCTTTCATTAGAAGGCATGTGGTCCACCTTCCTCGCTCGGATTATGACATGGTTCAAAAGAACAGGTGTGTTCAATCAGGCCGTCCTGGGAGTACCACGTGCTGTGCACGCGGGCACTTCCCGCAGATGAATGGCCAATTTGGGGTTCGGGGAGATGAGCCCCCAAGCCTATGGGCTTTTTCATTGGAAGAAGCCCCGACCCTTGATCGAGGTTCTTCACTTTTGATTGCCGTAAAATTTCCATTGGCCATTCTCTTTGATGAGCACCATACCCAGCAAAGGGAACTTCATTGATTTATTAACGAGTGCATATCCCGCCATATGGGCCTTATCTTTTTGGGATTCAAATTTAGTAATGTTTATCTGAAAAGATGTAACACCAAAAATATTACTTTTATAGAAAGCTTCCACATCAGCCTTGCGAGCACCATTATGAAGGAATCGATCCGAATAATGGAGCATGATTTTTTCAATATCATGGCTTGCGACATTCCGGGAAAGCCGGTCGGATAGGGCCTGTATATCATCCGGAAGCTCGACCGGCTCCTCTTTGCCCGGCTTTATTTTCAGGGAATAGGGTATCGCTTTCAGGTCTTCCCCAATCACGTCCTTCGAGTCTGACACAGCAACCGTGATCCAGATATCCTCCTTCTTTGCCGTCAAAAACAGGGTCTTCATCTTGGTCCCGCCATTAGGCACCCATTCAATCATCGTCTCCCGGGCCGAGGTGCCGTCCTTCAAACTGGATTCCTTGTCGGAGAGTACCTGGATATCCTTGCCGATTTTCGCAAGCTGGGGAACATATACCCGGGTAAAATATTTCAAAGGCGTATTAAGATTCGGAACGACGGCGATTCTAATGGAGGGAAGATCTTCAGGGGCTTCGGCCCAAAAAACAATAGGTGGAACAGGAATCTTCTCCTGCCAATTCCCGGGGTAGACAACGGAAAAGGTTGGCCAGCCGTTTAGATACATTCCCTGCTCTGCTGTTTTAGGAACTGTGGCACAAGCAATGAAAAGCAACGTGCCGAGGATTGCCAATGAATTCTTGACATTTTCCATAATAATCCCTCCTTTATGGAGTTCTAATCCATCGGATACCCAAGGGCCGCCCATTTCCAGTCCCTTAGATTCACATTGTATCCGGAATCCCCCTCCTGGAGAGGGATTTCAGCCGTAAACTTGATGGCATTGACCGGGCAGACCTCCACACAGGCCTGTTTTCCTTCAGGCCCCCCGCCCTTTGCGTCCCAGTGAAAGGCGGCGCCGGCACACAGATCGCATTTTCGCGCTTTTTCCTGGTTCGCATATCTTTTATCCGGCCCCACGATCGGCCTGCTCGGTGTATAGGGACATGCCTCCACGCAGTCCCCGCAGCCGGTGCATTTGTCCGGATTGATCATTCGGATATTTCCATATCTCGGATCCGCCCTAAGCGCGCCTGCTTCACAGGCTTCCACGCAATAGGGTTCCACGCACTGCCTGCACTGCTCGATCGTCACATCATGGGGCCACTTTTGAAAGGAATCCTGGATCACCTGTATTCGAGCAAGAGAAAGATTCTCCACCCCTTCATGCACCAAGGAGCAGGCGAGCATGCAACTCGCGCATCCCTGGCATTTTTTCGTGTCCACAAGGAGATAACCTCCGGAGGCGGGAATCGCGGCCACGGCCCTGTCAACCCATATAAGCCCGGGCAATAGGCCGCTGACCGTCACACCAACGGCTGCGGCTCCTGACATTTTCAGAAAACGGCGGCGGGTAAATTCTCCAGTACAGTCTTTTTGAATTTTATCTTTATCCATTGATTTATACCTCCTCTTACCTTATATCGAATTCCTTACCCTTTCCCCAATTTCCCCTTCTTCTCCAGTTCATCCGCCACATATTCCAGGCCCATAGTTTTCAAGGTGTCCCTTTTAGGGTAGCCCGTGGCCGTGTCCCATCGCTGCATCCTATAAAACCGCGTCTTGAAGTCCTCGACCTTGTCCCGGTCAAAATGCCTCCCCAGGGTCTGAATATAATCCCACTTCCCTTCCACTCTGCCCGGCATGTACTCCAATCCCCCCAGGCCAGCGGTGCTGTCCCTCGTATAGAAATAATCCGCAAAATGAACCATGTCCCTGTGTCTTCCCTGAAGGGTCCAGATAGCATGATCGAGGTTCCATATTTTTTTCCCCAGGTCAATGCCGTCCAGAAAGGTCAATTTTTTTCCGGTGACGGCATTAAGGAATTTGGGCTCCGCCTCTCCGGTAGAGCCGACCTTTCCGGGGGCGTACAGGTTCAGAAAATCGGGCCAGCGCCAGTCACAGAA
>CAYTUL010000346.1:0-5227 GCA_964441135.1 uncultured Desulfobacteraceae bacterium
TCCGAACCGGAGGCTGAAAGGCGCTTTGGAAAGATTGTGAAAGCCGTTGAAGCCTCGGCCGATTTGAAACTTGGAATCAGCGCGGGACACGGCCTCAATTACTTCAATATAAAAAGATTCAGGTTCCTTCCCCATATCGAGGAATACAGCATTGGCCATAGTATCGTGGCAAGGGCGGTAATCGTCGGGTTTGAGAGGGCTGTGAAGGAGATGGTGGCCCTGGTAAAAGACTTTTGACAAACCATCTCAAAGGACGACAAAATCCTCATAATTAAGGCTATGATATACGGAATCGGTGTTGATCTTGTCGATATAGGGCGAATGGATAGGGCTATAAAGAGGTGGGGGGACAAGTTTATCCGGCGTGTATTCACCCCCGGTGAGATCGAAATCTGTCAGGGAAGATCCTCTCCTCCAGCGGCATTCTCGCTCCGATTCGCCGCCAAGGAGGCCTTTTCCAAAGCCATGGGTCTCGGGATGAAGAAAGGGATCAGGTGGCGTGATATAGAGGTATTCCATTATCCGGGAGGCAGACCGGGTTTGAACCTGCACGGAAGATCCTTCGAGTTATGCGAAGAGAAAAAGATAACCGGTTTTCACCTGAGCCTCTCGGACGAAGGAGAGTATGGAGTAGCCATGGTGGTTCTGGAGAAATAGCCATGAGAACGGTCAAGGCACATGAGATCAAGGAGATGGACAGGCAGAGTGTCCATGAAATAGGAATACCCGGGGCCGTATTGATGGAAAATGCGGCCCGTGGCGCGTGCAGGATATTCCTTGAACATTTCAATCCGGCGGCGGGTGCCCGTGCGGTTATCATTTGCGGTCCCGGCAATAATGGAGGAGACGGATATGTTATGGCAAGATATCTCCATCAGGCCGGATTGACGGTTACTGTCATTGTCCTTGCTGAATTCAGCAGAATCTCCGGAGACGCCCTTATAAATTTTGAGATTATCCAACGCCTGAATATTAAAATCAGAAAGGCCGCGGACACGGAGGAATGGGCCGGACTCGCGCGCTGTTTAGAAGAATGTGACTTTATCATAGACGGAATTCTCGGAACCGGCCTCAACTCCCCTGTGAGAGGCCTTTACGGTCAGGTAATTGAAAAGATCAACGAGTCCGGCAAACCCGTCATGGCCATCGATATCCCTTCCGGTCTGAACGCGGATACGGGACGGGTAATGGGCACTGCCGTAAAGGCGGCTCTGACGGTGACATTCGGATTTCCAAAATTAGGACAGATTATTTTTCCCGGCGTGGAATTCGTGGGCCGGCTCACAAGGGTGGATATCGGGATACCGAATCGGGTCACGGACAGGGTAAGGGCCCTATACCATATAATTGAACCGGATCATTTCACCAGCCTGTTGCGTGTCCCGAAAAGGGATATCCACAAGGGGGACAGGGGCCATCTTCTCATTCTCGCCGGCTCCAGGGGTAAGACAGGCGCCGCTGCTCTCACCGCCCTCGGGGCCTTAAGGGCCGGGGCCGGGCTTGTTACACTCGGAATACCTGAAAGCCTGAATACTATTTTAGAGGTCAAGCTTACGGAGGCAATGACGGTTCCCCTGCCGGAGACAGAGGAAGGGAGTCTATCCCCGGCGGGGAAAAAAGAGATATTTAAACTCATGAAAGGGAAAACAGCAATCGCCATTGGTCCGGGATTATCGACAAATCCTGAGACCTCCAACCTGGTAAGGGAGATCGTCCGTGAAAGGGATCTGCCAATGGTCATTGACGCCGATGGACTCAATGCGTTGGCCGCTGAGTTGAAGATCCTGAAGGAACTCGATAGGAATGTGATCCTTACACCCCACCCGGGAGAGATGGGCGGGTTAACCGGTCTGAAGAGTGCGGATGTGCAGCAGGATCGTGTGGGTATATCCGAGCGTTTTGTGCAGGACTATGGTTGTCATCTGGTTTTAAAAGGGGCGCGAACACTGATTGTTGAACCGGAGGGCAGTACCTTTATTAACACAACAGGAAATCCTTCACTCGCGAGCGGCGGATCGGGTGATGTCCTGACCGGGGTGATATCGGGTTTTATGGCAAGAAGATGGCCGACTGTAAAGGCAGCAATCGCGGGAGCCTATTTACACGGATTAGCTGCAGACTTTCTCTCGGAAGAATTAGGAGAGGCCGGCGTTTTAGCCGGTCAGCTACCCGATGTCCTGCCGGAACTGATGACCTCTCTATCTAATAATGAATGGCCCCTTCGGGAACCTCCTTTTATGTTGGATCTCTACCAGCCCCTGTAAAGGGCCCTGTTTTTGATGGAGGAAACCGGTCCCCACATAACCCACTTATTTCAATCATCTCTAAAAAACAGATCGAACCTGCCCTAGAATTGGAAAAAATGGAACCTTGAAAGTAAAACACTTGAAATATTTGACGAATTCGGATAAGGAAACGATAAGGTTAGGGTATGAGCTTGGGATCCACCTCTCGGGAGGGGATGTGGTCGCCCTGATAGGAGAATTAGGGAGCGGAAAGACATGGTTTACAAAGGGGCTCGCCCTGGGGGCAGGTGTAGGTCCGGATATGATCATAACAAGCCCGTCTTTCGCCATAGTAAATGAATATCAAGGCAGACAGCTCCTGTATCACATGGATCTCTACAGGCTGGAAAGCCTGTCGGATCTCCTTTCGGCCGGCCTTGAGGAATATTTTTCCGACAGCGGGGTGGTTGTGCTGGAATGGGCGGATCGTTGGCCGTCGCTGCTGCCCGAATGGAGAATAGAGGTTCGATTTGATATCGTGGATAGCGAAAGGCGTGAAATAATCCTACTCGGCTTTCACCCACGGGCCATAAAAATCATCGAGTCTATTAAACTTGAAGCTATAAAGGATTGAGAATGTCGCTTATTGTGCAAAAATACGGAGGCACTTCGGTCGGTAGTATTGAAAGGATTCGAGATGTAGCCGAAAGAGTAATCAAATCTCAGAAGCAGGGTAACAGGATGGTAGTGGTCTTATCCGCGATGGCGGGTCAGACCGATGGATTGATAAAACTTGCCCACGATATGGCCCCTGATCCTGATCCAAGAGAGCTTGATGTCCTTATGTCTACCGGAGAGCAGGTAAGCGTGGCACTTTTTGCCATGGCGGTTAAATCCATGGGTCAGGATGCCCTATCTCTGTTAGGATTTCAGGTAGGAATCCATACGGATCAATTGTATGGAAAGGCCAGGATCCATGATATTAATACAAACCGTATTTTGAGTGAGTTAGAAAAGGACAGGATAATTACTGTGGCGGGCTTTCAGGGCCTGGATGTAAAAGGCAATATTACGACATTAGGACGGGGAGGGTCCGATACCACGGCCGTGGCCTTGGCTGCGGCCCTGAGGGCTGATGTGTGCGAAATCTTCACCGATGTTGACGGCGTTTATACCACGGATCCCCATGTCTGTCCAAAGGCGAGGAAGATGGACTCCATCTCCTACGATGAGATGCTGGAGATGGCCAGCCTTGGAGCCAAGGTCTTGGAGATAAGATCGGTTGAATTCGCGAAAAAGTTTAACGTACCAGTCCATGTTAGATCAACCTTTAGTGATGAAAGGGGTACCATGGTAGTTGCTGAGACAACGGATATGGAAAAGGTCCTTGTATCGGGCGTCGCATTTAATAAGAACGAGGCCCGGATTACCATAATCAAGGTCCCTGACAAACCAGGAATAGCGGCCCGTATTTTCAAGCCCCTGGTAAAGGCAGGTATTGTAGTGGATATGATTGTTCAAAATACAAGTGAAGAGGGTAATACGGATCTGACTTTCACCGTGACTAAACCGGATTTCTATAAGTCTATGAAACTCCTCAGTAATGTCGCTAAGGAGATCGAGGCGGAAAAGGTCTTGGGTGATGAGAATATATCCAAGGTCTCTATCGTGGGCGTAGGCATGAGGACCCATGCCGGTGTGGCTCAAAAGATGTTTCAGGCCCTGGCCGATGAGAATATCAACATCATGATGATAAGCACTTCCGAAATAAAGGTATCCTGTGTAATCGAGGAAAAATACACGGAATTGGCTGTACGGGTACTCCATGAGGTTTTTGAACTGGATAAGGGAGAGACGGAGAGTTCCTCTTAGGACAAGTGGTTTTTTGATTTTGCTATTATTCATTTTATTGCCGCTTGCCCTGAAAGTAGTCTTCGGGAGCGGGAGTCCCCCTGCAAAAGGAAACGACGAAAAGATATATGCCTGGATTAAAGGGGCGGTTAAACACCCGGGAGTCTATCCTATAAGTCCTGAATGGGACCTGCCGGCATTAATCAGCCGGGCGGGTGGGTTGAAGGTTGATGGAGTATCCCCTGAATTTTCCGGATATTGTACTCTAAAATCGGGAATAATTATAAAGATCCAGGAGGATCCTGATGGATGGAGGTTATTTCAGGATGAGATGTCCGCGTTTCATAAGGTCACGCTCGGGATACCTCTATCCATTAACAGGGAATCCCAAGAAGGTCTTACAGCCATACCCGGAATCGGGCCCGGATTGGCCCGGATCATTATAAGGGAAAGGATAGCAAGAGGAGGATTTAAAAACCTTAACGATATCAAGTCATTGTATGGGGTTGGAAAAAGGGTGTATAAAAAGATCATTCCATATGTTAAGCTATAGTCATTCACAGTAATATCCAAAAAGAGAAGGTCTCCCATGAAGATTAAAAAGAAATTACCGGACTGGATTATCGGTGTGGCTGTTACCCTTTTCTTTTTAATAATCACCCTTACGGGAGTGTTCGATTTTACGGACACTATAGAAAAAAAGGCTTTTGACTTCAGGGTAAAAATGGCCGCCCCTTCAGAACGAAACCCGGATATCGAAATCGTTGTTATTTCAGAGGATGATCTGGCGGAATTTGGACGATGGCCATGGTCCAGGGATATTATCGCGCGGGGTATTAACAATCTCGCGATGGCCGGCGCGCGTGTAATCGCGCTGAATATCGTATTTGCGGAACCGGAAGAGAGCGCCGGTCTCAAGACAATTAAAAAATTGAAAGAAAGTTTCGACAGTCTTGGTTTGGCACAAAAAGGACCCGGGTTGTCTTTCTATAGGCAATTATCTGACGCGGAGATTAACCTGGATAATGACGCGAAACTATATAGTGCGATTAAGAAGGCAGGGAACGTCGTCCTTCCTGTCTATTTCGATTTGACCAGTAGCGGCATCGATAAAGAAGCCCCTGATTTTATAACGAGACATTCGTTCAAGC
>CAYTUL010000347.1:0-5222 GCA_964441135.1 uncultured Desulfobacteraceae bacterium
GTCTTTGAAGTAACGCCCCTCAGGACCGGCACAAGGATCTGGAAATTCGCCGGGAAGGCTTTCATTGACGGTAAGATCATCGCCGAGGCGGAACTAATGGCTTCTATCGATCGATGATCCTCCATAAGGGTATAAAAGATGGAAATTCACCCCTCGGCTGTGGTAAGCCCCCACGCCGAATTAGCTGCCGGAGTCAAAGTAGGTCCATTTAGTATTGTAGGTGACCATGTCAGCATCGGACGCGACACCATCATAGGTTCCAATGTGGTCATAGAGGGGCATACACGCATTGGCAAAGGGAACGTTATTTATCCTTTCGTGTCGATCGGATTGCCTCCACAGGACCTAGGATATAAACAGGAGGATACGCGGGTCTTCATCGGCGATAATAATATTATCAGAGAATATGTATCCGTTAACCGGGCTACCACGAAGCAGGACTGGGTCACGATAATCGGCAATGATAATTTCCTTATGGCCTATGCCCATGTGGCACATGACTGTATTCTCGGCAATCATATTGTCATGTCAAACGTCGCTACCCTGGGCGGCCACGCGACAATCGGAGATCACGCCAATCTGGGAGGGCTGGTCGCGGTTCACCAGTTTACAAGGATCGGGGCCTATGCCTTTATTGGGGGCAAAACGGGAGTACCCAAGGATATCCCTCCCTTCATGATTGCGGCCGGTCCGAGGGCAAAGCTCTATGGTCCCAACCTGAACGGACTCAGGCGTCAGGGTTTTTCCGGTAACACGATCAACGGCCTTAAGAAGGCGTATAGGATCATCTGGCGTGAGTGCGGCAGATTCAGTGAAGGAATCGATAGAGTCAGGCGAGAGATAGAGTCCTTCCCCGAACTCGATTTGCTCCTTGAATTTATTAGCGATTCGAAGAGAGGGGTGGTGCGGTAAATTTTTATTTTGACATGCCTCAGGATGTGTTAATCTTTTCGAAAGGGGTACGAACGGGAAGGGGTGAATAGGTTCTGGACTATTCCAACCCGCGTGTTTTATTCTTTGACAGATGATTGAAACAGAAAATAATATAGGCCTTATCGCGGGAGGAGGCAAATTTCCCATAATGGTGGCCCATTCCGCCAGAGAAAAAGGGTTTCGAGTCATTGCCGTGGCCCACAAGGGAGAAACGGACCCTGCGTTGACCGATAGTGTCCATGGGATCACATGGATTCACCTCGGACAATTGGGAAGACTCATAAGCGTCTTTAAAAAAAAAGGGGTTCAGAAGGCGCTGATGGCCGGCACCATTTCAAAACGACGCATGTTCGAAAAGATAAGGCCTGATATCAAAGGAATTTCCCTGATGTCCAAGTTGGCAATATTCCACGATGATGGAATTTTAAGGGCCGTGGCGAATCAACTCGCGAAGGATGGTATCGAAATAGTAAGTTCCACTGAGTATTTGCCCGAACTTCTGTCCCCCCGGGGTTGTCTGACACGTAAAAAACCCGTGAAGAATGAAGAAGCGGACATAAAATTCGGGTGGGAAATAGCCAAAGAGCTCGGACGCCTGGATATTGGACAGTGTGTAGTGGTGAGGGATAAGACTGTTCTGGCACTCGAAGCGATTGACGGCACGAATGAGACAATAATCAGGGGCGGTAGGATCGCAGGAAAAAAAGCCGTCGTGGTGAAGGTAAGCAAGCCGAATCAGGACCTGCGCTTCGACGTACCTTCGGTTGGCATGGAAACGATTCGTACTATGGCGAAGGTCAAGGCTTCCGTCCTGGCCCTGGAGGCGGGAAAAACGCTGATGTTTGACAGGAAAGAGATGATCGACCTGGCAAATGAGTCCGGGATCTCTATCGTCGCCTATTAGCCCTTTTAGGGGATCCCTTTGTCCTGGATTGTTCCTTCAGCGAGGTCCGTGAAAACTTCTTCTGAATGCCGGTGATTCGTCTGTCTTATGAATATAGAATGATGGTTTAGGGATAACTCGGGAAACAGGGTCGAATAATACGATGGAACTATGGGCTGTTAAGGATCAGCTTTACAGGCTCTTGGAGATAAAAAGGTGCAATATGAAAAGATAAGAGTAGGTGTTATAGGGGTGGGGGTATTGGGGGAGTACCATGTTCAGAAATACAAGGCACTCCCAACAGTAGAGCTTGTTGGTGTAGTCGATATCAATCCGGATAGGGCGAATGAAATAGGTCAACGTTATAATGCCAGGGTTTATGAGAGACACGATGATATCCTTGACAGGGTCGATGCGGTAAGTCTTGCGGTCCCCACGACAGCACATTTTGAGGTAGCAAGGGATATCCTTTCGAGGGGTATTCATCTATTGATAGAAAAACCCATAACCTATAAGCTTGGACCGGCCGATGCTCTAATAGGCATCGCCAATGAGAAAAATTTAGTCCTCCAGGTAGGGCTCGTGGAACGGTTCAATCCTTCTGTTATCAAGATGGTATCCCTGCTGAAGGATCCGGTTTTCATAGAGGCCCATCGTATGAACGTGTTCACTCCCAGGGGCACGGATACCGACGTGGTCCTGGACCTTATGCTCCACGATCTGGATATTATCCTGCACATGGTCTCTTCCGAGGTCAAGGAGCTCCACGCGGTCGGCATGTCTGTGGTTACCGGTATGACGGATATTGCCAATGCCAGGATGATTTTCGAAAACGGTGTCGTGGCCAATCTCTCCGCCAGTCGGGTCTCACATAAAAACATAAGAAAGATTCGAGTCTACCAACCCGACCTGTATATGGAGGCCGATTGTCTTAAAAGGTCAATCAATATCACCAGGCTGGATGATGGGAGAGGAGAGATGGCTAACCTCTGCGAATTGAGGCCCGACACGGCGTGCTATCCGACCTGCGATCCCCTTGCTGATGAAATCGCTTCCTTTGTTCAAGCGGTTAAAAACAGATCAAGGCCGGTTGTGCCTGGTGAGGATGGAAGAAGGGCACTTAAGATCTCTCTTGAAATTATTGATCAGATCAAGAGATGCTGTAAGGATTTTAGACCCATAGATTGATCCTGTTTAATCCATATTCCCTTAATCTGATGTGTCAAATAAAAAAACAAAGCGTGTATTAATTGTCGCCGGTGAGGCCTCCGGGGATCTGCACGGTGCAGGTCTTGTGCGTGCCATGAGGAAATTGCTCCCGCATATTTTTGTTCAGGGTATCGGCGGCATGAAAATGGAGGAAGCCGGTGTTAAAATCCTGGTTTATTCCTCTGAAATGGCCGTTGTCGGGTTGACCGAGGTTTTCTCAAAATCCTATTCAATCATTCGAGCACGTCGAATCCTGAAAACCCTGCTGAAGGACAGCCGTCCTGATCTACTTATCCTCATTGATTACCCCGACTTTAATATTCATATGGCGGGTATTGCTAAGGGTTTCGGGATTCCCGTATTATACTACATAAGTCCTCAAGTTTGGGCGTGGAGAAAGAGACGTATAAAGAAGATAGCCAAGCGGGTCGATCGTATGGCGGTAATATTGCCCTTTGAAAAGGAGTTTTATCTTCAAAATGGAGCCGATCTGGACATAGAGTATGTGGGCCATCCCCTCCTGGACAACATCCCCTGCAATATTGACCCGTCGGAAATTAAAAGGGAGCTGGGCCTGACAGACAAGTACCCCATACTGGGTCTATTGCCTGGCAGCAGGGATGATGAGGTCAGGAACCTTTTACCTTCTATGGTAGGCGCTGTGGAAATATTATCATCCCGGTATCACAGTTTAAAGTGTTTGTTGCCCATGGCTCCGACGGTATCCCCTGACCTTGTCCGATCTCTTTTGAACCGTTCATCCCTGGAGATCATGGTCTCTTCGGAAGACATCTATAAACTCTTAAGTGTTAGTCATTTCGCCCTGGTGGCGTCGGGAACCGCAACCTTAGAAGCGGCTATCATGCAAGTGCCCATGGCCATCCTATATCGCATATCTCGAATATCCTTCTGGTTAGGAAAGGTCTTCATCAAGGTTCCGCATATTGGGCTCGTCAATCTTATTGCCGGAAAGATGATCGTACCCGAATTTATTCAGGATGAGGTTACGCCCCGGGGCCTCGCCGAGGAGGTCCTGATAATCCTTGAGGATGAGCGAAAAAAAAGGCATGTGATGAGGGAATTGGAGATGGTGAAAAAACGGTTAGGGAGCGGCGGCGCTTCCGAAAAAGCCGCCAAAATAGCCGTGGAAATGTTGGGGAACAATTGATCAATGGGAATTTTTCTCTGAGGAAACCCTATGGCAAGGACTATATTGGTGGTTGACGACGAAAAGAGTATCCTTCAGTCCCTGGATGGTATTCTCA
Organism: uncultured Desulfobacteraceae bacterium; assembly: GCA_964441135.1. Lineage (GTDB taxonomy): Bacteria > Desulfobacterota > DSM-4660 > Desulfatiglandales > HGW-15 > CAYTUL01. The sequence continues at coordinate 4,291 of CAYTUL010000347.1, forward strand.
GCGATGAGGGATTTGATGTCCTGTGTGAATTGAGCGGGGTCGCCGCGCTTAAAAAAATCGATGAGGCGATGCCCGATCTCGTTCTTCTCGATATATGGATGCCTGACATGGATGGAATTGAAACCCTTGTGAAGATAAAGGAGGCTTATCCCTACCTGCAGGTGGTAATGATGTCCGGGCACGGTACCATAGAGACGGCTGTCAAGGCCACAAAATTGGGCGCCTATGACTTTATCGAGAAACCCCTGTCATTAGAAAAAGTCCTTTTATCCGTCAATAACGCCCTGGATTATTTTCAACTGGAGGAAGAGATAACTCTCCTCAAGGAAAGGTACAAGGAGAGATACAACATTACCGGCAACAGCAAGGCGATAAAGGATCTGAAGGAACAGATCCGGATCGTTGCCCCTACCAACGCATGGGTACTCATTTCAGGCGAAAACGGGACGGGAAAGGAACTGGTGGCTCACACAATACACAGGATGAGCAAACGCGGGCATAAACCCATGGTAGAGGTAAACTGCGCGGCTATCCCCGAAGAGTTGATTGAGAGCGAACTATTCGGCCATGAGAAAGGTGCCTTCACGGGTGCGGGTTCCATGAAAAAAGGAAAATTCGATCTCGCTCATGAGACTTCTCTGTTCTTAGATGAGATCGGCGATATGAGTCTTAAGGCCCAGTCCAAGACCCTCAGAATCCTCCAGGAACAGAAATTCGAGAGGGTCGGGGGTTTCAGGACTATTCATGTGGATGTCCGTGTTATTGCGGCTACGAATAAAGACCTCGAGGCCGAGATCGAAAAGGGAACATTCCGGGATGACCTGTATTATCGATTAAACGTCATTCCCATAAGGGTCCCCCCCCTCAGAGAGCGGCTCGATGATATTCCTGAGCTCACCAAACAATTTGTTCAAGAGGTCTGTATGAACGCG